>NZ_ADGX01000096.1 GCF_000177675.1 Parafrankia sp. EUN1f | reverse complement strand
GGAACCTGCCACCCATGCACGCGGCGCCGGCACGCGAGGGTCGTCCAGGTTCCATCGCACCACCACCGGACCGGTCACACCGACCGTGGGCGGCGCGCTACAGGCACATCGCGGTACAGGCACATCAGGAGGGACGTCATGCAGCCACCGAACCCGGGTCAGCACGATCCGGACGCCGAAACCCGGCGCGCCGACAGCGGTGGTCCCGGCTTCAGTGGTGGTCCCGGATTCGACGACGACGCCGTGACCCAGATTGCCGGCGGCGGTTCGACACCTCCCGGCTCCTATCCGTCCGGTCGCGGCGGCTACCAGCAGCCGGGTGGCGGGGCGGCCGGCGGGCAGCAGCCACCGGCCGGCGCGGGCTACGGCCAGCAGCCGTACCCGCCGACCGCCGCCTACCCGCAGACCGGCGGGTACCAGCAGGGCGGTGGCTACCCGCAGACAGGCGGGTACCAGCAGGGCGGGTACGGCGATCAGAACCAGCAGGGCTACCCGCAGACCGGCGGCTACCAGCAGGGCGGCGGCTACCAGACTGACGGCTATCAGCAGCCCGGCTACGACCAGGGCGGCTACCAGCAGGGCGGCTACCAGCAGGGCGGGTACGGCCAGGCGGGCTACCCGGGATACGGCGACCAGCAGGGCGGCTACCAGCAGGGCGGTGGCTACCAGACCGAGGGCTACCAGCAGCCCGGCTACGACAACTATCCCCCGGGCGGCTACCCCGGCAGCCAGGGAAGTCCCGGCGGGCCCAGCCAGAACAATCGCCGCAACATCATCATCGTCGCGGTCGCGGCGGCCGTCGCGCTCGCCATCGCCATCCCGGTCGCCCTGATCGCCACGAAGGACTCCGGTAACGACGATCCGTCCGGGCCCGTGGTGGCGACGTCACTGTCTCCTTCCGTGACGACGAGCGCCACACCGAGCTCGTCGCCGTCACCGACGGCGTCCAGGACGTCCGCCGCCCCCACCCCGACGGAATCGGCGAGTTCCGGGTCCTTCACCAGCGGGCAGTCAGCACTGGTCGCCCAGCTGGACCCGAGCGCGATGACCGACTGCGAGCCGAATCCCGAGGGCGAGGACGAGGACATCGACGCCTCGGTGACCTGTACCGCCGCGGACAACGGCCTGCCGGTGGCCGCGTATCACTATGCAAGCAAGACGAACCTCAACACCGACATCGACGCCCGTAAGTCACTGGTCACCGACCAGGGCGAGTGCGCGAGCGGCGATCCCGACATCTTCAGCTGGAACGTCGGTGACGGCCCGACCCAGGGAACCGTGATCTGCTTTTACCACCAGAACAACTTCCTCATCTTCTGGAGCTACGACGACGATCTGGTTTCGTTCATGGCGTTGACCACCAGCAACCCGAGCGCGCTGCACGAGTGGTGGCGCACGTTCGACCCCATCTAGTCGACGGTTCCACACCGTTCCAGCCCCGTCTCCGCCGGCGGGAATCGGCGCGGAACCGTGGGTGGGGGACGTCCGAGCACAACATCGGACGCCCTCCGCCCACACTGTCGCGACCGGTTTCCGCACCCGCCGTCGCATCAACAGCTCACGATTCACGCCGATACCTGACAGTCGGTGGAGCATGTGCGCCTAGGCTGACTACGCACACCGTCGTCGGCAGATATCCCGTATCCCGGTTAGCCCGGGCGGGAAGCGCCGTTCGTCCCACATCCGACGTCGCCGGCACACCCGGCGTCACTGTCCGTCCCGGCTTCACCACTTCCGGCCAGATCCCCTCCCAGGAGGAATCGTGCCCAGCCAGAGCCCCGGCGATGGCGCGTCGCCCGCCTTCGAGCCACCTGCCCCGTACGGCCCGCCGCAGCCGGGTGGCCCGCGCTCGGACGGCCAGTGGTCAGACAGCGAGCAGCCGGCTGGCCATGAGCCGGTCCCGACGCCGGACGACGACGCAACGGATGACGACGCGGACGAGGGGGGCAGCACCCAGGTCCTGCGGCCTTCCGACCTGGGTGCCGGTGGCTTCCTGCTCCCCGGAACGCACCCGGGTGGGCCCGCCGCGCGAGGCGGCCTCCCGGGGCTGTACGCGCAGCCGGCGGCCCCGACGCCCGCTCCCCCACCGATCAGCCCGCTACCGCTCCCTCTCCCGCCCGCGCCGCGTTTCGACACGCCCGGGCCGGAGGTGGCGGCTGTGCTGCCCGACGAGGACGCCACCTACCGGTTGGCCCCGCCGGGACCGGCCCCGGCGGCCCCGGCGGCCCACAGGCCCGCCCAGCCTCCGCAGCCGGTCAGCCCGCCGGACGACACGGATCAGTTCACCGTGACCGGTCCGCCGGGACGGGCCGACGGCACCCTCGGCACCCCGCCGTGGCAGGCCTGGCGAAGCGGCCCCGCGCAACCACCCCAGCCAGCCCAGCCGCTCCAGCCAGCTCAGCCGCTCCAGTCGCCGCAGGGACCCCAACCGCAGCGGCACGGCGGCACGATGCCGCCGCCACTGACCGGGCCGCATCCACTGCCCCCGCCGCCCGGCGAGTCGTTCACCGTGCG
Organism: Parafrankia sp. EUN1f; assembly: GCF_000177675.1. Lineage (GTDB taxonomy): Bacteria > Actinomycetota > Actinomycetes > Frankiales > Frankiaceae > Parafrankia. The sequence continues at coordinate 29,641 of NZ_ADGX01000096.1, read as the reverse complement.
ACGTCCGTCGCAGGAAGCCCCCGACCAGGTCACCGGCGGGCCGGCCTGGCCGACGCCATCGAGGTACCCGGCCGCGCCCGCACCCACGGGTGGCGGCCTGAACCCGCCGATCCCACCCAGAATCACCACGCCTGGTGGCCCTCTCGGTGGTCTGAGCGGCCTTGACGGCCCGACCGGGTCGGACGGTCGCGGCTGGGGCGGTGGGAACTGGGGCGATGGTGGCTGGAGTCGCGGTGGCCCCGCCGGCGACGTGCCCGGTCGATCCTCGCAACTACCCGGGCCGGGTCTGGGCGCGGGCGACGCGCCCGAGCCGCCGACGCGCCGGGGCCGCACCCTGGCCGTGATCGGCGCGCTGGCCGCGGTCGTCGTGATCGTGGCCACGATCGGCATCGTCGTGACCACGCGGTCCGACGACAGCGCCGAGACGACCCCCGCGGCCACCGCACCTGCGAACGATCTGGCCGCGCCGGCCCCGAACAGCTCCGCCGGTGCCGGCACCCAGCAGAACCCGGCGTCCACGGCCGCAAGCCCCGAGGAGGCCCTGCGCTCGCTGCTCAACCCGGTCACGATGACCAGTTGCGCGGCCCCGGAGCGCAGCGAAAGCCCCTACGCCGACGCCACGCTGCAGTGCATCGGCGCGGACGGCGTCGAAGTCCTCGCGTACCACTTCCCGGACCCGTCCGCCCTCGACCGCCAGATCGGTGCGCGCGCGACCTACTACACCGACGCCGGCAACTGCGACGAAGGTCAGGAAAGCATCGAGGAATGGACTTCTCCGCAGGAACCGGGCGGCGGGGCTCGCCTCTGTTACAAATACGCCGACCGCTTCGTCACGTTCTGGAGCGTCGACCGTTCACTGGTCGCCTTCTCCGCCTCGGATCTGGACCCCGCACGCCTGGTCACGTGGTGGCACAGATTCGATCCCATCCGCCGCTGACGGGAGGCAGCTGTGGCCCGAGTGACGTCGATCCGCATGCTGGTCCCAGGAGTCCTGGCCGTCGCGGCCCTGGCCTGCGCGGGTGTGCTGATCGCGCTGGCCGCCTTCGACAGCGGGTCGTCCGGCCCCGCGACCGAGCAGCCCACGCCGTCAGGTGTCGCACCGAGCCCGGCAGCGTCACCGGCGGCAACCGGGAGCCCGGGAGCTGACGACGGCGCGGCGCTGAGCGAGGCCGAACGCGAACTCGCCGCCAGGCTGTCCTCCTTCGAGCTCACCGGCTGCGTGTCGGCCACGGCGGAGGCGACCAGCTCGTCGGCTGCCCGCAGCCCGACCAGCAGCGCGGCAACCGGCGTCGTGGCGGCGCTGCGCTGCGCTCCCGGCGTCGCCGGGGGCGGCCGACCACCCGCGGAGGTGATCGTGCTCGGCTACGCCGACGCCCCCGCGATGGCCGCCGACGCCGCCCGCCGGTCCACCGCGACCGTGGATGTCGGTTCCTGTGAGGCGGGCCAGACGAGCAGCGAGGCCTACCTGCTGCCGTCCCGGCGGTCGGGAACGTTCGTCTGTGAGGCCGCGGCGGGCCGCTTCACCGCCTACTGGACGATCGACCGCGAACGGGTCGGCTTCATCGCCGCGACCGACGACCCGACCGGCCTGATCACCTGGTGGCGCACGTTCGACCCGCTCTGACGTCCTTCCCCGGCGGCTCCGTCAGCCGCCGGAACCTCAGCCGCCGGAACGCCGGCGGACATCGGCCGCGTCGGCGAGCTCACGCAACGTGGCGTACACCCCCTCGACCCGCGGGACGTGGGTGAGGATGATCGGCCCACGCTGGCCGGCGCTCTCGATCGACAGCGTTCCGGAGCCCACCAGCCGGTCGGGCAACGACTGGTCCCAGGAGACGTTGCTGAGCCAGACGAGCGGGATGTCGCGGCCGGTGTGGTTCACGACGCCCTCACGGATGATCAGCCGCTCGGTGGTGAACACGAAGTGCGTCGTGATCCAGCGCAGCCAGGGCGCCACGCCGAAGTACCCGATGGCGGCCAGCCCCAGTGCCAGGACGAGGTACTGGAGCGCCTCCCTCGCGAAGTTGTCAGGCACGAAGAAGACCCCGAGGGTCATCAGCGCGAGCGCGGTGACGACGGAGAGCACGGGCACAACCAGGCTGCCCCAGTGCGGATGCAGGTGGAGAACCACCTCTTCGTCGTCGGTCAGAACGTCGTCCGGAAACGCCACCGCCAGATCTTCGCATCCCGGACAGGCCAGTCCCAGCAGTGCTCGCTCAGCACCCAGGCAACTTCGCGCAGCGCCCCGTCGACTTCGCGCGGTCCCCGGTCGACTTCGCGCGGCGCCCGGTCGACTTCGCGCGGCGCCCGGTCAACGCAGATGGATCACGTCGGCGGCGCTGAACGGGCGGCCGTCGACCACGAGGCGGCCGAACTCGTCCACGTCGGTGGCCGTACCCCGGACGGACGTCCCGTCGGGAAGCTCGACCCGCACGAGGCGGCCCAGGGTCGTGCAGACCTCCCGGTACTCACCGCGGGCCCCGTCGGGCGCCTGCTCCCACCGGGAGATCGCGCCGACCAGGTCGGTGAGGAGCGCGATGAGGAGCTGCTCACGGCCCAGCAGGGCCGGCTCGACGTCCCGCAGCAGCAGGCTGGTCGAGCGCTCCGGCAGCTCGTCGGCCAGCGCGGTCACGTTCAGCCCGAAGCCGATGACGGCCGCCGGGGGACCCCGGGCCGGGCGCGAGCTCCACCAGGATCCCGCCGAGCTTCTCGCCGTCCACCTGCAGGTCGTTCGGCCATTTGAGCACCGCCGGCAGCCGCGCGTACGAGCGCAGGGTCCGCACCAGTGACGTGCCGACGACCAGTGGCAGCCACCCCAGCCAGCGGGTGGCGACGGCCGGCCGGACGAGCACGGACACCATGAGCCCCGCGCCGACCGCGGACTGCCACGACCGGTCCATGCGCCCCCGCCCGGCGCTCTGCCGCTCGGCGACGAGGACGACCACCGGATCACTGACCGGATCACGGGCCAGCTCACCGACCGGGTCGCTGGCCGGGACGCCGCCTGGCGGCATCACCGCGGCCCCTCGGTCCGTCGGCACCGGCAGCCCCGTCGAGCCCCGGACCCCGCGGGCGAGGCGGACGAGTTCCGCGTTCGTCGAGTCGATCTCGTCGACCACGGCCAGGACGACGCCGAGCCGCGCGAGCGGCGGCGCGAGCGCCTCGGCGCCCAGCGGGCGGCGCAGCCCCGCAAGCTCCGGCCGGCGCCCGGGCGCGGAAGCGGTCACGAGCCCATCATCAGGCCCGCGACCTGCGGCGCAGGCCCCGGAGGCGGGATCAAACGGGGGTGTTGGTCGTCCATCTGAATCGATCGGCACAGCGGGCACGGGACTACCTTCCCAGAGGCCAAGTGAGACGGTCTCCACATCAATCGAGCGCGTGGGCCACCGCCCGCCGTACGCTTCGCTCTATGGCTCTCCCGGCTTCCGCGCACGAACCCACGCCCGAACCGCACAGCACCGCCGGTCGGCTTGCTCGATTGCAGGCCGTGACCGAAGAGGCTGTCCATGCCGGTTCGCAGCGCTCGGTGGACGCGCAGCACGCCAAGGGCAAGATGACGGCGCGGGAGCGGATCGAGGCGTTCCTCGACCCGGGCTCCTTCGTCGAGACGGATGCCTTCGCCCGGCACCGTTCGCACGACTTCGGGCTGGACCGCAACCGCCCGTACGGCGACGGCGTCGTGACCGGCTACGGGACGGTGGACGGCCGTCAGGTCTGCGTGTTCAGCCAGGACTTCACCGTCTTCGGCGGGAGCCTGGGCGAGGTCTTCGGCGAGAAGATCGTCAAGATCATGGACCTCGCGCTGCGGACCGGGGTGCCGGTCGTCGGGATCAACGACTCCGGCGGCGCGCGCATCCAGGAGGGCGTCGTCTCGCTCGGCCTGTACGGCGAGATCTTCTACCGCAACGTGATGGCCTCGGGTGTCGTCCCGCAGCTTTCGCTGATCATGGGGCCGTGCGCCGGGGGCGCGGTGTACTCGCCCGCGATCACCGACTTCACCCTGATGGTCGACCAGACCAGCCACATGTTCATCACCGGCCCCGACGTGATCAAAGAGGTCACCGGTGAGGACGTCGGCATGGAGGAGCTGGGCGGAGCGCACACGCACAACTCGCGCAGCGGCGTCGCCCATTTCCAGGCCGCCGACGAGAACGACTGCCTGGAGCTGGCCCGGGCACTGCTGTCCTACCTGCCCTCGAACAACATGGACGAGGTGCCCGCCTACGCCGAGGTGACCGATGTCGAGGCGGAGGTGGACACCGAGCTCGACACCTTCATTCCGGACTCGCCGAACACCCCGTACGACATGCACCACGTGATCGAGCGGATTCTGGACGAGGAGGACTTCCTCGAGGTCCACGCCCAGTTCGCACCGAACATGATTGTCGGCTTCGGTCGGATCGACGGCCGCTCGGTCGGTGTCGTCGCCAACCAGCCGATGCAGTTCGCCGGCACCCTGGACATCGACGCCAGCGAGAAGGCCGCACGCTTCGTGCGTACCTGCGACGCGTTCAACATCCCGGTACTGACGTTCGTGGACGTCCCCGGATTCCTTCCGGGTACCTCGCAGGAATGGAACGGCATTATCCGGCGCGGCGCCAAGCTCATCTACGCCTATGCCGAGGCGACGGTTCCCAAGGTCACCGTCATCACCCGGAAGGCCTACGGCGGCGCGTACGACGTCATGGGTTCCAAGCACCTGCGCGCCGACATCAACCTCGCCTGGCCGACCGCGGAGATCGCGGTCATGGGCGCCCGCGGCGCCGTGAACATCATCTACCGCCGCGAGCTCGCGGGCTCGGAGGCGCCCGACGAGCGCCGGGCCGAACTGATCGATGACTACAACGAGCACTTCGCCACGCCGTACATCGCGGCGGAGCGCGGCTACCTCGACGCGGTCATCCAGCCCTCGGTGACGCGGCGCGAGGTCATCCGGGCACTGCGCCTGCTGCGCACCAAGCGCGCGACGCTGCCGCCGAAGAAGCACGGCAACATCCCGCTGTAGCGGCCGTCCGGTCCGCGGGGGCCGGGAGCAGGCGCAGCAGCGAGGCAGACAGCGCGGGACCGAAGCGGACCAGGGACGAAGTACCGAGGAGGGCGGCCGGTGGCAGACAGACCCGAAGAGCCTGCGGGCCGGGCGCACCTGCGGCTGGTCCGCGGCGACGCCTCGCCGGAGGAGATCGCGGCGCTCGTGGCCGTGCTGGCCGCGCGAGGCGGGTCGGGCCCGCCGGTGGTCCGGGCCAGATCCACCTGGGCCGATCCGGCGCTGGCCATGCGTGGCAGGCTGACCGCCGGCCCGGGAGCATGGAGCCGGTCGGCCCGCACGGCCGGCCAGCGCTTCCCGGCGGGTGGTTGACAAATCGGTTATGCGAGAACAGCAGGCGTGGGGGCCGGCGGTGGGCTAATTTGTTTCACCGCTGCCGGCAAAGAAGGAACACGGTACGGCCCGACTCGCCTAGACTCAGGCCGGACGAGACGGGAGGAATGTGCGTAAGATCCTCATCGCCAACCGGGGCGAAATTGCCGTCCGGGTGGCGCGGGCCTGCCGCGACGCGGGTTATTCCAGCGTCGCCGTGTATGCGGAGCCCGACATTGATGCCATGCATGTTCGGGTCGCCGACGAGGCCTACGCGCTGGGTGGGTCGACCCCCGGTGACTCGTACCTGAGAATCGACAAGATTCTGCAGGCCTGCGCCAGCTCCGGCGCCGACGCGGTGCACCCCGGCTACGGTTTCCTCTCCGAGAACGCGGATTTCGCCGAGGCCGTGATCTCCGCGGGTCTGACCTGGATCGGCCCGCCGCCCGAGGCCATCCGCCGGCTCGGTGACAAGACCGCCGCCCGGCACATCGCGCTCGCCGTCGGCGCCCCGCTCGCCCCGGGCACCGCCGATCCGGTGGCCGGTGTCGACGAGGTCGTCGCCTTCGCGAACGAGCACGGTCTGCCCGTCGCCATCAAGGCGGCGTTCGGCGGCGGTGGCCGCGGCCTCAAGGTCGCGTGGACCGCCGAGGAACTGCCCGAGCTGTTCGAGAGCGCCGTGCGCGAGGCGGTCGCCGCCTTCGGCCGCGGCGAATGCTTCGTCGAGCGCTACCTGGACCAGCCGCGCCACGTCGAGACGCAGGTGCTCGCCGACACCCACGGCAACGTCGTCGTCGTCGGCACCCGCGACTGCTCGCTGCAGCGCCGCTACCAGAAGCTCGTCGAGGAGGCGCCCGCGCCGTTCCTCACCGAGGCTCAGAACGCCGAGCTCTACGAGGCGTCCAAGAAGATCGTGCGCGAGGCCGGCTACGTCGGCGCGGGCACCGTGGAGTTCCTCGTCGCCAAGGACGGGATGATCAGCTTCCTGGAGGTCAACACGCGCCTGCAGGTCGAGCACCCGGTGACCGAGGAGACCTCCGGCGTCGACCTGGTCCGCGCCCAGTTCCGCATCGCCGAGGGCGAGGCGCTCGACCCGTTCGACCCCACCCCGCGTGGGCACTCGATCGAGTTCCGCATCAACGGCGAGGACCCCGGCCGCAACTTCCTCCCGGCCCCGGGCACCGTCACCACGTTCACCGCCCCGGCCGGCCCCGGTGTGCGGCTGGACACCGGCATCGAGAGCGGCAGCGTGATCGGCGGGGCGTTCGACTCCCTGCTCGCCAAGCTCATCGTCACCGGCGCGAGCCGCCAGGAGGCCCTGGAGCGGGCCCGCCGCGCTCTCGACGAGATGGTCGTCGAGGGCATGGCCACCGCGCTGCCGTTCCACCGCGCGGTGGTCCGTGACCTGGCGTTCGCCCCGGAGGCCGCCGACGAGCCGTTCCGGGTGCACAACCGCTGGATCGAGACCGAGTTCGACAACACCATCCCACCCTTCACCGGTGGCACCGATGCGGACACCGCCACCGATCCTCGGGAGACCGTGGTCGTCGAGGTCGGCGGCAAGCGTCTCGAGGTCGTGCTGCCCGCCGGTTTCGGTGCGGGCGGTGGCGGTGGCGCGGCCGCGGCGGGTGCCGCGCCGAAGCGCCGGTCCGCCGGCAAGGCGGCCTCCAAGGTCACCGGCGATGCCCTGACGAGCCCGATGCAGGGCACCATCGTCAAGGTCGCCGTCAGCGACGGTGACACCGTCGAGGCCGGCGATCTGATCGTCGTGCTCGAGGCGATGAAGATGGAGCAGCCCATCAACGCCCACCGCGCGGGAACCGTCGGCGGGCTCACGGCAGCGGTCGGGGCTGTCGTGACCAGCGGCGCCGTTCTCTGCGAGATCAAGGACTGATTCGTCCGACTGGCGCCTGCGGCGGCGTTCCCTCCACCATGGACGGGAACGCCGCCGCTGCCGTTGCGAGGGGCGCCGCGGAGGTCCGCGGACACGGGCAGGCCTGGCGGCAGGAGATGGCGAACGGCACGCGACACCCGCCGATTCGTGGACGGCACGCCGCGCTGGGGTGGTCCTGTCGTCCGTAGGCTCTAGCCATGGACGGTCAGGCCCAGCATCCCGATACCGACGCGGACCCCGCCCAGGCGGTTCCAGCCGAGGCGGTTCCGGCCGAGGCTGACTCGACCTCAACCGCGACCTCAACCGCGGCCGACTCACCGGTAGTCGCCTCCGACGCGGCGGCCGACGCGACCTCCGACCCGGCGGCCGGCTCGGCTGCGGCTGCGGCCACCGGGCAGGAGACTCCTGCGGGCGGCGGCACGCGGCCGCGGGAAAGCCCACCGCTCGGCGGCAGAATGCACTACCTGCTCGGCGGCACGCTCCCGCCGCGGTACAACGACTGGGTCTCGCACGACCTCACCGGGTCGGGGTGGCGGCTGCGCCAGGCGCTGCGGCCCTTCGTCCTCATGCTCCCCTTCGCGGTGGTGTTCGCCCTGCTGCCCGGCCAGCTCAGCGTCCGGATCACCATCGTCGTGTTCCTGCTGCTCTCCGGCGTCGGGCTGGGTCTCGCCACCAGCGGCTACTTCCGCAACCGCAGACTGGAGCAGCACGGTTTCCCACCCGTCTTTCCCCCCACGGAGTGAAAGGCTCAGTGAGCCTTTTCCATCGTCGGCTCCGACCTGCCGCGACAGCGCCCGACAAGTGTGAGATGGAAAAGGCTCAGTGCTGGTCCAGGTACTCATGGGTGGTGTCGTACGGGGCACCGAGGTCGGTCACGCCGCCGGCGTTGACGGCGACGACCCGGTCCGCGCCGCGCACCGTTGACGTCCGGTGTGCCACCACGAGCACGGCCCGGCCGGCCGTCGCCGCGACGAGAGCGGCCTCCACCAGCCTCTCCGTGCCCGGGTCCAGGCCGGAGGTCGCCTCGTCGAGCACGACGACGTCCGCGTCGAGCAGGCAGACCCGGGCCAGCGCGACCAGCTGCCGCTCACCGGCGGACAGCAGCGAGCCGCCCTCCCCCACCGGCGTGGCCAGACCGTCGGGAAGGCCGGCCAGCCAGTTGCCGGCTCCGACCGCCGCCAGCGCCGCGGCCAGCTCGTCGTCGGTCGCACGGGGCCGCACCGCCCGCAGGTTGTGCGCGAGGGTGCCGGCGGTGAGCTGGCCGTCCTGGGCGACCATCACGACCCGCGAGCGCAGCGCCGGCCAGGTCGCCTCCCGGACGTCCACCCCGGCGTAGCTGACCCGGCCGGCCGTGGGGTCGAACAGCCGGGCCATCAGCTTCGCGAGGGTCGACTTGCCGGCACCGGTCGGCCCGACGAGCGCCACCCGCTCCCCGGGCCGCAGTGTCAGGTCCACTCCCCGCAGGACGTCCGGCCTGCCGTCGCCGTAGCGGAAGCCGACTCCTTCGGCGGCGAGCGGGCCGGTGCGCACCAGCTCCCGGGAGCCCTCCGGGACGTCCACCGGCTCGTCGAGCAGTGCGTAGATCTTTCGCAGCGCGGCGGCCGCCGACTCAAGGACGGTGACCAGGAAGCTCAGCGACTGCACCGGCTCAAAGGCGAGCAGCAGGTAGAGCACGAACGCGCTGAGGGTGCCGATGGTCACCGCGTCCCGCGCGGCCAGCGCGCCGCCGGCGGCCAGCACCGCGGCGATGCTGCCCACGGTGGCGAACTCCATGGCGGCGAGGTAGAAGGACTGGACGCGCACAGCGGTGACGTTGGCGTCGAGCTGCCTCCGGCTGCGCGCCAGCAACAGCTCGGTCGTGCCGGCCTCCTGGCGGAACGCCCGCACCACCCGCAGCCCGGCGAGCCGCTCGGTCAGCGCGGCCACCGTGTCGGCGACGCGGTCGCGGACCGCGGCGAACGCCGCGCGGGAGGCACGGCGGAACCACACCGTAGCCGCGACCAACGCGGCCGCGGGCAGCAGGCAGACCAGCGCGAGCTGCCAGGACAGGGCCACCAGCACGACGGCCAGGAACGTGAGCGTGAGCACCGCCTGCGCGAACGGCACGATGCCGAGCTGGACGACGTCCTGCAGTGCGTCGATGTCGGCGGTCAGGCGCGACACCAGCACCCCGGCCGGTGTGCGGTCGAAGTAACGCACCGACATCGCCAGCACGTGGTCGGCGGCCCGGCTGCGCAGCTCGCGTACCAACCATTCGCCGATCCAGCCGACCAGCCTGACCTGCACTCGGGCCAGCGCCAGGCCGGCGACCGCCAGGCCCAGGTAGAGCAGGCCGGCGCGGGTGACCACGCCGGTGTCGGGATGGTCGCCGACCAGCCCGTTGTCGACGGCGTAGCGCAGGATCCACGGACCCGCCAGCGACGTGGCCGTGGTCGCGACGAGCAGCAGCGCGGCCAGCGCGACCGCCGCCCAGCGCGGCCGCAGCACCGCCAGGGTCCGCACCGCGAGACCGCCGCCTGCGGTGGACGTCACGGCGTCACCGAGACGGCGCGATCCGCGTCGCCAGGGTGCGCCCCGCCAGGGTGCGCCCCCGCCCCGCCGGGATGCGTGCCGCCAGGGTGCGCGGCCAGCACCTGGCGGTAGCGCGGAGATCGTGCAAGCAGGTCGTCGTGGGTACCGAGGTCCGCCACCCGGCCGCCGTCGAGCAGCACGACCCGGTCGGCGAGAGCGATCACCGCGGGCTGGTGCGCGACGATCAGCGTCGTGCGGCCCTGGATCACCGCCGCCAGGGATGCGACGATCTCGGCCTCCTTCGCCGGGTCCACCGCGCTGGTCGGCGAGTCCAGCAGAAGCACCGGCGGGTCCGCGACCAGCGCGCGAGCCAGTGACAGCCGTTGGCGCTGGCCACCGGACAGGTCGAGTCCGCGTTCACCGACGGCCGCGTCGTAGCCGCCGGGACGCCCCGCCACCACGTCCTGTGCCCCGGCGAGCCGGACGGCGACCCGCAGCCGCGTGTCGTCGGCCTCGGGCGCGCCGAAGCGGAGGTTGTCGCGGACCGTCCCGCTGAACAGGAAGGCGTCCTCGAAGCCGACGCCGAGCTGGGCACGCAGTTCGGCGAGGGGCCACTGCCGGACATCACGCCCGCCGACGAGGATCCGGCCGGCATCGACCTCGTAGAACCGCGGCACCAGGGCCCCGAGCGTGGTCTTGCCGCTGCCCGTCGCCCCGACCACGGCGACGCACTCGCCGGCCCGCACCACAAGGTCGAGATCCCGCAGGACGGGACGTCCCGGGCCGTAGCCGAACGTCACGCCCTCGAAGCGGACCTCCAGCCCACCCGCCGCCCGCCCGGTCGAGCGGGTGAGGCCGCCCCCGGCCGGTCCGGTCGCCGTCGACCTCGCCGCCGCCGTCGCCGCCGGCTGCCGCGGCGACGCTTCCTGCCGCTCGTCGAGGACCGCGGCCACCAGGCCGGCCGAGACCACCGCGCGCTTGAGCTGGGACGCGGTCATCCCGGCTATCCGCAGCGGGCCGACGATCACCAGCCCGAAGTAGCTGAACTGGACCAGCTCGCCGACCGTCAGGGACCCGTGCGCGACCCGCAGCCCACCGATCCACAGCACGCCGACCAGCCCGAACGCGGGCAGCAGCTCGATCAGGGGCTGATAGGTGGCGCGCACCGTGTTCAGCCGCAGCGCCGCCCGCTGCACCTCCCCGGCCCGCTCGTGGATGCGGCGCCGCTCGTCGTTCTCGGTGCCCAGGCCCTTCGTGGTGCGCACGCCGGCGATCGATTCCTCCACGGTGCTGGCGAGCCGGCCAAGCCTGGTCTGCAGGTCCAGCGCGCGCGGCCCCAGCCGCCGGGTGAACCGGACGGCGACCGCGAACACCGCGACCGCCGGCGCCAGGGCGATCGCCGCCAGCACCGGATCGATCGAGGCCAGCAGGACCGCGGCCCCGACGAGCATCACCAGGTTCGAGACCATGATCGCAATATTGATCACGGGCTGCTGAGCCTGCTGCAGGTCGGTCGTCGCCCGGGCGACCAGGACCCCGCCGGGATGCCGATCGTGGAAGGCCGCCGGCAGCCTCACCACCCGGGCCAGCAGGCGGTCGCGCAGGTCGGCCTCCACCACGAAGGCCAGGCACTGCCCGTAGTAGCGACGCAGCCCGGCGAAGCCTGCGCCGACCACCGCCAGCCCGGCGAACAGCATTACCCCGAGCCACAGTCGGCTCGTGTCACCACCGAGCACTCCGGCGTCGATGGTCCACGTCACGAGCGGGGGCGCGGCGAGCTTCGTGCCCGTCCAGACCAGGCCGGCACCGATCCCGGCGGCCAGCAGCCTCCGGTGGCGGCCCACCGCCGCGACGATCAGCGGCAGCCCCGGCCCGCCACGCGCTGCCCGCGCGGCCAAGGCTCGTGCGGCCCAAGCTCGTATGGTCACAGCTCGGTGGTGTCCGGCGTCCCGCCTCCGGCGGATGTGGCGGCGGCAGCCAGCGCGGCCGGTACCGGTGCGACGTCGTCCCGCTGGGCCGCCTCGCCGCGGTCACGCCGGGCCACCTCCGCGCGTACCAGCGGCAGCAGGTCACGACCGTAGTCGATCGCGTCGTCCAACGGGTCGTAGCCGCGGATCAGCAGCGTCGTGACGCCGATGTCGACGTAGTCGAGCAGGGCCGCGGCCACCGTCTCCGGCGTGCCGACCAGGGCCGTGGAGTTCCCGCCGCCGCCGACCGCGGCGGCAAGCGGCGTCCACAGCGCCCGGTCGTGCAGCTCGCCCTTGGCCGCGGCGGCGAGCAGCCGTTGCGAGCCGACGTTCTGGGGCGCGTCGCGGTTGCCGGTGAAGCCGCGGAACTCCTTGAAGTACCGGGCCGCCTTCCCGACGTTCGCCCTGGTCGAGGCAAGGATCTGGTGGGCCCGCTCCCAGGCCAGCTCCTCGGTCGCGCCGAGGATCGGCCGGAACGACACGCTTATGCGCGGCGGCGTGTCGCGGCCGGCGGCAGCGGCGGCGGCGTTGACAGCGGCGATCTGCTGGGCGGTTTCGGCGAGCGGCTCCCCCCACAGCGCGAAGACGTCCGCGTGCCGGCCGCCGACCCGGTAGGCCGCCTCGGACGAGCCGCCGAAGTAGATCGGCAGATGCGGCTGCTGCACCGGCAGCACCCCGGCCAGCTGGTCCTCAAGCTGGTAGTAACGCCCGTGGTGGGAGAAGGGCTCGGTCGCGGTCCAGGTCCGGCGGACGATCTCCAGGTACTCGTCGGTGCGCGCGTAGCGCTCGTCCTTGCTCAGGTAGTCGCCGTCGCGCCGCTGCTCGGCGTCGCTGCCGCCGGTGATGACGTGGATCGCCACCCGGCCGGCGGAGAAGTGGTCGAGCGACGCGAAGTACCGCGCGGCGACGGTGGGGAACACGACCCCGGGCCGATGCGCGACCAGGTAGCCGAGCCGCTCGGTGTGCGCCGCAGCATAGGCGGCGACCTGCAGGTTGTCGACCGAGCCGCTGCTGTAGCCGATGAGCACGCGGTCGAAGCCGGCGTCCTCGTGGGCGACGGCGAACCGCCGGGTGTAGTCGCGGTCCACGACCGGTCCGGGGGTGAGGCTGCTCGCCTCGGAGCCGGGACGGGTGGCGATCAGGCCGATGAACTCGACCGGCATGGTGGCACCTTTCTCCGCACGGGTGACCGGTTGACTGCACTGCGACGAAGGAGTGCCGCTCGGGGCAACCCCCGAACCTCACCCTCTATGTCGATCGACTAAGTGGACTTGAGACACGCTGTCCGAACGAAAGGGGCTTGTCAACATAAAAACAAGCAGTTACGGAACTAACACATACGAGCAGGTGGCGCCGGGTGCATGCCGCGTCGAACGCGCACGACCCGACCCGACAGCACGGGCCGACCCGACAGCACGAGCTGCCATGCTCGTCACCGACGCCCCCTGCGGATGAGGCCAGACGGCGCCGCGGAGTCAGACGGCGCCGTGAGGTCAGACCGCGCCGTGAGGTCAGACCGCGCCGTAGAGGCGGTCACCGGCGTCGCCGAGGCCGGGCACGATGTACGCGACGTCGTTCAGCTCCTCGTCCACCGCGGCCGTGACGATGCGGACGTCGAGACCACTCCGTTCGAGCGCGGCGACGCCTTCGGGCGCGGCGACGGCCGAGACCACCACGATGCCGGTGGCGCCCCGGGCCGTGAGCAGCCGCAGCGCGTGCAGCGCCGATCCGCCCGTCGCCAGCATCGGGTCGAGCATGAAGACCGGCCGCCCGGCCAGGTCGGCCGGCACCGACTCCAGGTAGACCCTGGGCTCGAACGTCGTCTCGTCCCGGGCGAGCCCGATGAAAGCCGTGCGGGCGTCCGGCATGACCGTGAGCGCCGCCGGCAGCATGCCCAGACCGGCCCGCAGCACCGGGGCCACCACCGGCTCGGCGGCGAGCACCACACCGGTGGTGGTGGTCAGCGGCGTGGTCACCGAGACCGGCATGGTCGGCAGGCCGCGAGCGGCCTCGTAGACCAGCATCATCGCCAGGTCGTGCAGGGCGGCGCGGAACTGGGGACGTGCCGTCCGCTCGTCGCGCATCACGGTGAGTGCCGCGGCTGCCAGCGGGTGGTCGACGACCTGTACCTGCACGGTTGGCTCCTGCCGGGAGACTTCTGGGTTCCGGTTTTTCGATGAGCGATGATGCCAGGTATGCCGACGGACCCCACCGTTCCGGATCGTCCCGCGTCGGGCGACGACGCGACGCCACCTCCGGCCGCCCTTCGCCGCGCCGACCTCGCGAAGATCATCGATCACACGCTGCTGCGCCCGGAGGCGACCGGCGAGGAGATCGTCAACCTGTGCACGGATGCGGCGAAGCTCGGGGTCGGCACCGTCTGCGTCGCGCCGACCCACGTGTACCTGGCCGCCGCGAGCGCAAGGCAGGCGGGCAAGGACGACGAGCCTTCGTTCGCCGTGGCCTCCGTCGTGGGCTTCCCACACGGAACGGGCCTCACGGTGATCAAGGCCGAGGAGGCCCGCCGAGCGGTCGCCGACGGAGCCACCGAGATCGACATGGTCATCGACATCGCGAACGCCATGGATGAGAACTGGCGCGCCATCGAGACCGAGATCACCGAGGTGCGGCTGTCGGTGCCGCCGCATGTGATCCTCAAGGTGATCCTGGAGACCGCGTTGCTGCCCGACGAGTGCATCGCGGCCGCCTGCCGCGCCGCCGAGAGCGGCGGGGCAGAGTACGTGAAGACCTCGACCGGTTTCCACCCCGCCGGCGGGGCGTCGCTGCGCGCAGTCCGGGCGATGGTGGCGGCGGTCGGAGGCCGGCTGGGCGTGAAGGCGTCCGGGGGCATCCGCACCGCGCCGCAGGCACTGGCGTTCCTCGAGGCCGGGGCCACCCGCCTCGGGCTCTCGGCGACCAAGGACATTCTGGCCGACATCCCGGTCTGAGCTGACCAGCTGACCGGCTGGCCGGTGATCCCGGTGATCCCGGTGATCCCGGCGTCAGGCCGGTCTGATCCGGACGCCAGGCCGGCCGGCTGCAACCCCGCCGGCGACAGCCGGCTCGGGCGTTACGCTGGTCCGGAGGTTCACGCCCGCCACCATTGCGAGGAGGTGCGCCATCACCGCCGAGATGATCGCCCCTGCCTGGATGCACCAGCAGATCACCGCCGACCAGTACGACTCCTGGTCCCCGGAGCAGTGCGCGGGCATCGAGATCGTGGACGGGATGATCGTCGTGAGCCCCAGCGCGTCCAAACGCCACAACCGGCTGATCAAGATCCTCGCCGTCGCCCTGGAAGCCGCGGCCGGGCCGGGCTGGAACGCCGACTTCGACTTCGACGTCCGACTTCAGGACGTGCCGCTGACGAACCGGCGCCCCGATGTCACCGTCTACCGCGCCGACACGATCGACGTCATGCCGGCCCGCCCCGAGCACATCCTGCTCGTCGTCGAGGTCGTCTCGCCCGGCTCGGAGACGACCGACCGGATCGTCAAGGCCGAGCAGTACGCGAAGGCCGGTATCTCCTACTACTGGCGGGTCGAGCAGCCGCCCGCCGGAGTCCCCGTCGTCTGCACCCACGTCCTCGACCCGGCGAGTCGGACCTACCACGCCGGTGAGGTCTTCACGGGCGTCGTCGACGCCGTCGCACCGTTCCCGGTCAGGATCGACCTGACCCGGCTCTGACGCAGTCTCCGCGCAGCTGACACGGGTGCCGGGCTGGCACCGGCGCCGGGGCCCTGAGCGCCGAGGGTATCCCGAGCTTCGGGCTGTGGCTGCTGCCGGGCAAGAGTTGAGGATCGTGGTCGTTCTCGCAACCAAAATCCTCAACTCTTGCGGATTGCAAGGTGGCTCCGCACCCTTTTTGTCGCTCTTGATATGAATTGCTGGCGCTGCGCGATGGCGCGGGATCCCCGGTGGGTGGCCCCGGGTAGCCGGTGGCCGTGCGGCGAGTGGACACGGATCGCCAGCCCAACACCGGTGGTCCCGGATCCGCCGTGTCTCGGGATTTCGCTACACGATCTCTGGCCTCTGGTGACCAGAATCCTCAAGCCTTGCTCGGCAGCAGCAGCCCGGAGATCATGATCTTGCTACGGGCTCTGGGACGACGAAAGCCCTCCGCTTTTCGGACAGGCTGGGCCCCCGATGCGCGGGAGGGGCTTTTGGCCGCACCTAAAGCGCTGCCGTTGCGCTAAAGCCGCTAAAGCCGCAGCAGTGCCTGGATGTCGTCGCGCAGCGCCGCGAGTTCGGACTCTGCCCGCCGCCGGGCGGCGGGCAGCCCCATGGCCGCGACGTCCGCCGGGCCCACCACGGTCTGCAGATAGAGCTTGAGCTTGGGTTCCGTCCCGCTCGGGCGGGCGACGACGCGGGCGGCGCCGGCCAGGTGAAGGATCAGGACGTCGGCGGCCGGCAGGCTTTCGCCGGCCGGGCCGGCAGCTCCAGTACCTCCGGCGGACCCGGCACCTCCAGCGGACCCGGCACCTCCAGCGGACCCGGTGGGTCCGCCGAGCAGGTCGCGTACCGCGCTGACCGCCCGGCCGCCGAGGTGCGACGGCGGCGACGCACGCAGAGCGCCCATCGCCGCGTCGATCGCGGCGAGGTCGGTGAAACGGGCGGAGACCTGACCGGTGGCGAAGACGCCCACCTCGCGGCACAGGTCGTCCAGTACGTCGAGTAGCGTCCGGCCGGCGCGCTTCGCGCGGAGCGCGGCGTGTGCCAGGGCGAGGGCGGCGGTGATGCCGTCCTTGTCCCGGACCAGGTCGGGCGCGACGGCGTAGCCCAAGGCCTCCTCGTAGCCGAACACCAGGCGCGGATCCGCCCGCATGATCCACTTGAAGCCGGTCAGTGTCTCCGCGCAGGGCACTCCGTACCGGCGCGCCAGCTCCCGCAGCGCCGACGAGCTGACGATGGTGGTGGCGACCGGTCCGGGCCGCTCCCGCAGCACCTGCTCGGCGAGCAGCAGGCCGACCTCGTCTCCGGTGAGGATCCGGCGGCCGACCGCGGCGGCGCAGCGATCGGCGTCCGGGTCGTTCGCCAGCACCAGATCGGCCCCGAGGCGCTCACCGAGTGCGAGGACCGCGTCCAGGGCCCCGGGCTCCTCCGGGTTCGGGAACGGCACCGTCGGGAAGGCCGGATCGGGTTCCCGCTGGTCGGCGACGGCGACGGGGGCAGCCAGACCGGCCCGGCGGAACACCGCGTCGACCACGTCCGCCCCACCCCGTGCAGCGGCGTGTAGGCGACGCACAGCGGCGGCGGGCCGCCCACCACATCCGGCGCACCAGCGTTACGGGCCGCACCAGCGCCATGGGCAGAACCAGCGCCGCGGGCAGCACCAGCAGCACCAGCAGCACCGGCAGCACCGGCAGCACCAGCCGGACCGGCGCCAACCTCGCCGACCGCGGTCACCGCACCCTCGACGTACGCGGCGACGATCGAGTCGTCCAGGCTGTGCCAGTGGTCGGCGAGAGGGATGTCCACCGCCGGGCCGACAGCCGCGATCGCGCGTTCGATCTCGGCGTCGGCTGGTGCGACGAGCTGGGCACCATGCCCGGGATCGCCGGCGCCGGTTCCCCTGCCGGCAGGTCCCCCGTCGGCGGATCCCCCGCTGCGCGCTCCTCCGCCGAATCCGGCCAGATACACCTTGTAGCCGTTGTCGGCGGCCGGATTGTGGCTGGCCGTGATGACGATTCCGGCGTCGGCGGCGAGGTGGCGGACCGCGAAGGCGACCACGGGTGTGGGCGTGGGTGCCGGTAGCAGCAGCGCCCGCGCCCCGGCACCGGCCAGCACCCGCGCGGCGTCGAGCGCGAACCGGTCGCTCCGCCGGCGCGCGTCGTAGCCGATGACCACCGTCGGGTCCACCCCGCCGGCCCGGCCGCGCAGCCACTGCGCGAGGCCGGCCGTGGTCCGGCGCACCACGGCGGTGTTCATACCGGCGGGCCCGGGCCGCAGCGGCCCGCGCAGCCCGGCGGTGCCGAAGGCCAGCGGGCCGGCGAAGCAGCCGGAAACCGTTTCGACGTCCCCCGCGGCGATCAGCCGGGCAAGTTCCGCCCGGTCGTCCGGGTCGGGGTCGCCGCGCAGCCAGGAGGCGACCTGCGCCGCCAGCGATCCGGGCAGGCCCGGCACGCCGGGCAGGCCGGGCAGGCTGGGTGGTCCGTGCGGCTCGCGGTTCAACGCGCCTTCACAACGCCACGGCAGGGGACGTCACAGCAGCGGGGCATCACAGCGACGGGACGATCTTCGCGAGGATCGAGCCCATCCGCTCGGCCGCGGCGGCACCCGCGGCAAGCACCTCGGTGTGGCTCAGCGGCGTGCCGGTCATCCCCGCGGCCAGGTTCGACACCAGGGACAGCGCCAGCACCTCCAGCCCGAGGGCACGAGCCGCGATCGTCTCGTGCACCGTGGACATTCCGACGAGATCGGCGCCGAGGCCGCGCAGCATGCGGATCTCCGCCGGTGTCTCGTAGTGGGGGCCGGGCAGCGCGGCGTAGACACCTTCGGCCAGGCCGGGCTCGATGGTGCGCGCGAGCGAGCGCAGCCGCGGCGAATAGGCGTCGGTGAGGTCGGTGAACAGCGGGCCTACCAGCGGGGAGCGCCCGGTCAGGTTGAGATGGTCGGCGATCAGCACCGGCTGGCCGACGTACATGTCCGACCGCAACCCACCGGCCGCGTTCGTCAGGATCACGGTGCGGGCACCCGCGGCGCGCGCGGTGCGGACGGTGTGCACGACCCGGGTGAGGTCATGGCCCTCATAGGGGTGCACCCGGCCGAGGAAGACCAGCAGCCACTTTCCGCCGACCTGGATGGAGCGGACCTTCGGCGTGTGCCCGGACACCTCCGACACCGGAAAGCCGCCCAGGTCGGAGAAGGGGATGTCGATGACGTCCCCGCCGGCGCGCGCCAGGACGTCGGCGGCGGGCCGCCAGCCCGACCCCAGCACGATTGCCACGTCATGCCGATCCACCCCGGTGACACCGGCCAGCCGGGCGGCCGAGGCCTCGGCCTCCGCCCCTGGTTGACCGCCGATGCTGCCACGTTCCGCCACCAGGCGACTGTACGGGCACGCTCCGACCACACCGGGGTGGCCCAAGCACGCCACGACGTGGCGTACGCGGAGCACACTGGAAGGGTGGCGCTCGTGTCCGCTGTCCGCAAGCCCCCGCGGGTCCCTCTGGAAGAGGGCGAGTTCATCGAGGTCGTGCTCCGTGGCCGGATGACCGATCCCGCAGGTGGCGGGCGTGTCGTCGCGAAGGCCGAGCGTTTCATGGGGCATCGGCTCGGAATGTCGCGCTGGATTCTGCTGACGACGCGGCGGCTTCTCGTGGTCGCGCCGTTCCCCCGCGAAGGTGACTGGTTCGACGTCTCGCTCGATCGGCGCGATGTGTCCGCCTCCCGCGGTCTGCGCCACGGCGAGGTGATCGTGGTGGAGCTCACAACGCCCAGCGGGCGTCAGATCCTGCGAATCCCGAACCGGATGCGCGCCGAGGCGGCGCGATTCATCCGCGCCCTGCGCCGCTGAGGCCGCCGCGCGGCCGATCAACGGGCGTCCTTCCGATAGGGTCGCCGGCAGGCATCACGTATCTCGAGATACAGGATTCCTCTGATTCGTGGTGTCGTGACAGCGGCACCAGTGACAGCGGCACGCAGTGATACAGGACGGATGGCAATGTCGACAGCCTCCAGCACGCCCGGAACGCACAGCACGGCGATGCGTACCCATCTGTGCGGCGATCTGCGGCTGGACAATGCCGGCCAGCGGGTCACGGTGTGCGGGTGGGTCGCCCACCGACGCCAGCACGGCCAGTCGCTGATGTTCGTCGACCTGCGGGACCATTCCGGGCTGCTGCAGTGCGTCGTCGACGGCTCGGTCGACGCCCGCTCCGAGTACGTCCTGCGGATCACCGGTACCGTTTCCGTCCGGCCCGAGGGCACCGCCAACCCGGCGCTGGCGACGGGCGACGTCGAGCTGACGGACTGTTCGGTCGAGGTGCTCTCCACCGCGACGCCGCCGCCGTTCCCGCTCGACGATCGGGCCGACTCCGTCGAGGAGGGCACCCGGCTCGCCTACCGCTACCTCGACCTTCGCCGCGAGCGGATGCAGCGCAACCTGCGCACCCGCTCGGCCGTGCTCGGCGCCCTGCGCTCCGCGTTCGCCGACAGCGGCTTCGTCGAGGTGGAGACGCCGCTGCTGATGCCGTCGACGCCGGAGGGCGCCCGCGAGTTCGTGGTCCCGTCCCGGCAGTTCCCGGGCAGCTTCTACGCCCTGCCGCAGTCGCCCCAGCTGTTCAAGCAGCTGCTGATGGTCGGCGGAATGGACCGGTACTTCCAGCTTGCCCGCTGCCTGCGGGACGAGGACCTGCGCGCCGACCGCCAGTACGAGTTCACCCAGCTCGACCTGGAGATGAGCTTCGTCGACGTGGACGATGTCCTGGGTGTGGTCTCCTCGGCCGTGCTGGCCGCGGCCGGGGCCGCCGTCGAGGGCTCCGGGCGGGCGATGCCCCCGATCGAGCGGCTGACCTGGCACGATGCCATGAATCGGTTCGGTGTCGACAAGCCGGACCTGCGTTTCGGGATGGAGCTCGTCGAGCTCACCGCGATCTTCGGGAACAGTGGTTTCAAGGCCTTCGCGGGTGCTCCCGCGGTCAAGGGCATCCGGGTGCCCGGCGGGTCGGCCACCCACAACCGCAAGGCGCTCGACACGCTGACCGACCGCGCCAAGAAGCTGGGCGCGAAGGGCCTGGTGTGGATGCGGGTCGCCGCCGCCGGCGCGCTGGAGTCTCCGGTCGCCAAGTTCCTCTCCGCCGAGGAGCTCGCCGCGATCGTCGCCGCGACGCAGGCCCAGGAAGGCGACCTGCTCCTGCTCGTCGCGGACGAGTGGGAGACGGCCTGCGAGGTGCTGGGCCAGCTGCGCAACGACCTGGGGCGCCCGCCCGCGGGCGAGGGTGAGCTGCGCTTCGTCTGGGTCGTGGACTTCCCGCTGTTCGTCGGCGTGGACGCGACCACCGGGCGGCCGAAGCCCGGGCATCACCCGTTCACCCGGCCGCATCCCAGCGATGTGGAGAAGATGGAGTCGGACCCGCTGGCCGTCCGAAGCCTTGCCTACGACCTGGTCCTGAACGGGTGGGAGCTGGGTTCGGGGTCGATCCGGATCCACGAGAGCGAGCTGCAGCAGCGGATCTTCGGCCTGCTCGGCATCTCGCCCGACGAGGCGCAGCAGCGGTTCGGGTTCTTCCTGACCCCGTTCGGGTACGGCGCGCCGCCGCACGGCGGTTTCGCGTTCGGTATCGACCGCCTCGTCGCGATCCTCGCGGGCGAGGACAACATCCGCGAGGTCATCGCCTTCCCGAAGACCCAGTCCGGGCTGGACCCGATGACGGGCGCTCCGACCACCGTCGATGAGCGGCAGCTACGGGAGCTCGGCATCCGGGTGGTGGCGCCACCGGTCGTGGCATCGCCCCGCCCCGCAGCCGCCTCCTGACGCCGGCGGAGCCGGCACGCCACTCCCCCACCCCGCCCCACGGCTCCCGACACGGCTGCGCGGATCCATCATGTCGTCGCGCAAAAAGGGCGATTGGTTTGAAAGTTGTTCTATACAAGCCGCGAAATGCAACCTTAATATGACTCCGAGTTGGAGCTGATCCGGGAACTGGCGTGCGCGCCTCCGGCGCCGGCCAACAAAAGTGGCCCCTCCGCCTTCCTCGGCGGGGATACGACCGCGCGGTCTGGGTAACCAGCCCGGAGAGCTCGCTGCCCGAGTTCCGGGTTCGCCCACCGGCGTGCCCGCTCACCCGGAGGAGCCGCGGTGCACATTCCCTTCACATCGTCGCCGAGTTCCAGCCTGGGAATCGAGTGGGAGCTGGAACTCGTCGACCTGCAGAGCCGCCACCTGCGTTGCGGCGCGACCGAGATCCTTGAGGACCTGCGCGCGAAGGTCGGCGAAGAAGCCGCGGCGAAGGCGAAGCACGAACTCTTCGAGTCCACGATCGAAGTGATCACCGGGGTCTGCGCAACCGTACCGGAGGCGCTCGCGGACCTGAGCGGAACCGTCGACCCGCTGCGTGACCTCGCAGAACGACGTGGTCTTGGCCTGATGTGCTCCGGAACTCATCCGTTCAGCGACTACACGACGCAACGGATTACCACCGACGAGCGGTACAGCCGCCTGGTGGAGCAGATGCAGTGGCTGGCCCGACGGCTGCTCATCTTCGGGGTGCATGTGCACGTGGGCGTCCGCTCGCCGGCGAAGGCGATGCCGATCGTGAATGCGCTAATGTCGTACATTCCACATTTTCTGGCCCTCTCAGCGTCATCACCGTACTGGAAGGGCACGCACACCGGGCTCGCGTCATCACGGTCCCAGATCTTCGAAAGCCTGCCGACTGCCGGCCTGCCGTATCCGCTGCATGACTGGGCCGCCTTCGAGCAGTTCATGGAAACCCTCGTCTCGTCCGGCACGATCGAGACGATCCGTGAGGTGTGGTGGGATATCCGCCCGCATCCGAACTTCGGCACGGTGGAGCTGCGTATCTGCGACGGCCTGCCGACCCTGCTGGAGATCGGGGCGGTCGCGGCCCTGGCCCAGTGCCTCATCGACCGGATGAACACCCAGCTCGACCGGGGTTACATGCTGCCCGCGCCGCACCGTTGGGTCGTGCAGGAGAACAAGTGGCGGGCCGCCCGCTACGGGCTCGACGCCGAGATCGTCGTGGACGACCACGGTGCGGTCCGCCCGGTGCGCACCGAGATCGAGGACCTTGTCGATGACCTTCTCCCGGTGGCCCGCCGGCTCGGCTGTGCCGAGGAGCTGCGTAACGTTCACCGGATCCTGACGGATGGTGCCAGCCACGCCCGGCAGGAGGCCGCGGCCCGGCGGGCCGGCGGGGACCTCACCGCCGTGGTGGATACGCTGCTGGCGGAGATGAACATGGGTTGGCCAGTGACCCCCGGGTAGCTGGCCGGAGAACTCGGCGGAGGGCCTGGCCCGGTAGATGACATCGGACATGACACACGGGACCGCTGCGGCGATGGCGCCCGCCGCGGCGGTCTGGCTGGCGGAGCACGAGGATGACCTGATCCGGCTGCGCCGTGATCTACACGCCCACCCCGAGCTCGGCCGCCAGGAGCACCGCACGACCAGTGTCGTCGAGGAACGCCTGCACGCCGCGGGGTTGAGCCCGCAGCGCTTCCCCGACGTTCCGGGCCTGTGGTGCGACATCGGCCTGGGGGTGGACGCGGACGCCCCGGTCGTGATGCTGCGGGCCGACCTGGACGCGCTGCCCCTGTCCGACGTCAAGGACGTGCCGTACCGGTCAACGGTGCCCGGCGTCGCCCACGCGTGCGGCCACGACGTGCACACGACGGTCACCCTCGGGGCGGGCCTCGCCCTCGCCGCCTACGCCCGGACACACCCGCTGCCCGGTACCGTCCGCCTGCTCTTCCAGCCGGCGGAGGAGACCGTGCCCGGCGGCGCGCTGGATGTGATCGACGCCGGCGTCCTCAAGCCGGTGACCGCCGCGATCACCATGCACTGCGACCCGGCGCTCGACGCGGGCACGATCGGGCTGCGCTCCGGCCCGATCACCTCGGCCGCGGATGCGGTGGAGATCACACTGGCGGGGCCGGGCGGCCACACCTCACGCCCCCAGAACACGGTGGATCTGGTCTACACGCTGGCCCGGCTCGCCGTCGACCTGCCCGCCGCGCTCTCCCGGCGGGTCGATCCCCGTTCAGCGTTGTCGCTGGTCTGGGGCCAGGTCCAGGCCGGCACGGTCGCCAACGCCATCCCGCGCACCGGCAAGCTGCGCGGGACGATCCGCACGCTGTCCCGCGAGACCTGGGATGCGACCCCCGAGCTGCTCGAGCGGCTCGCCGAACAGATCGTCGCGCCCTACAGGGCGCAGATCGCCATCGACTACGTCCGCGGGGTGCCCCCGGTGGTCAACAACGCCGCCGTCATCGACGCGTTCGGCGCGGTCGTTGACGCGGTGTTCGGGCACGAGGCGGCGACGTCGGTCGCCCAGTCGCTGGGCGGTGAGGACTTCGGCTGGTATCTCACCCATGTGCCCGGCGCCCTCGCCCGGCTCGGCACCCGCACCCCCGGTGGCACCACCTACGATCTGCACCAGGGCAGCTTCGACGTGGACGAGCAGGCCATCGGCGTCGGTGTGCGATTTCTCTCCACCGCGGCGTGCGAGCTGCTCGACCGCTACGCCGACCCGGCGAGCATTGACGGGCCTCCCGCCTGAGCGAGCCCCGGGCCCGCCGAGACGGGCCCGGGCCGGTGCCCGCCGCGCGTCAGGCGATCGGGCGGTTCCGCAGCTCGAGGACGTATTCGGACGGCGCGCCCGCCTTCTCCGCGGCATCGGCGATCTTGTCGACGTGGTTGCGTGACGGCAGCCCGCCCTCGTAGGCGTTCAGAACGTACGTCCAGGCCAGGCTCTCACCGTCCAGAGTTGACACCCGTACCCGGATCCGGGTGTAGAGGCCGGTGTCCGCCCCCTCCCAGACATCGAGACGCTCCAGATCGTAACGATCGAGGTCGTAGAGGAGCACGTACACGTGGGAGCCCGGCGCCTCGACGATGGTGGAGAGCGCGCCATCCCAGCCGACGCTCTCACCGCCGAAGGTCAGGCGCCAACCCCTGATCCACCCGGTACCGATCACCGGGGAGTGCGGCGCACGTTCCTTCATGTGCGTCGGATCGAGGTTGCTCGCGTAGGCGGCGTACTTCGTCATCGTCGGAGTCTTCCGATCTCCCCGCCAGGTGTGTTCACGCGGGGTGCTGCCACGCCGGGAGTGGCCGCCGGCGTCACGGGGTGTGGGTCACGGGATGAACCGACGTCACATCAGGTCGTCCGACGTCGGTGGAGATACTACGGAGCCGACCGAACCGGAACGAGAGGGACGTCGGAAGAGGGGCAAACTAGAGGGGTACCGCGAGCTCAGGGAGGACCTCACGTGACGCGAATCGTCATCCTCGGCGGCGGGCCGGGGGGCTACGAGGCAGCCCTGGTCGCCGCCTCGCTAGGCGCCACGGTGACCGTGATCGACTCCGACGGCATCGGCGGCGCCTGTGTCCTGACCGACTGCGTTCCGTCCAAGGCACTCATCGCGACCTCGGAGACGATGACGAACTTCGCGATGGCACCGGCGCTCGGGGTCCGTCCGCATGCCGATCCCGGTGTCGCGGTCGGCAGCTGGGAGCTGACCGGGCGGCCGCACCTCACCCCGCCCGACGTGGTGTCGGTGGATCCCGAGCAGGTCAACGAGCGGGTGCGGGCGCTGGCCCTGGCGCAGTCCGCCGACATCCGCCACCACCTCGAGCGCGAGCACGTCCACGTGGTGCACAGCACCGGGCGGCTGGTCGGCCCGCACGCCGTCGAGACCGCGGACGGTGAGACCTTCGTCGGCGACGTCGTGCTGGTCGCGACCGGTGCCTCCCCCCGCGAGGTCCCCGGATGCGAGCCGGACGGCGAGCGCATCCTCACCTGGCGCCACCTGTACGACCTGAAGGAGATCCCGGAGCACCTGGTGGTCGTGGGCTCCGGGGTGACCGGCGCCGAGTTCGCGAGCGCCTACCGCGCGCTGGGCGCGGAGGTGACTCTCGTCTCCTCCCGCGAGCGGGTGCTGCCCGGTGAGGACTCCGACGCCGCCCGCGTGATCGAGGACGTCTTCGTCCGCCGTGGCATCCAGGTGCTCAACCGCTCCCGGGCCGCATCCGTGCGGCGGATCGGTGACGGTGTGCTCGTCGAGCTGACCGACGGCAGGGCCGTGACCGGCAGCCACGCCCTGATGGCGGTGGGCTCGGTGCCGCGGACGAAGAGCCTCGGGCTCACCGAGGTCGGCGTGCGCCTCGGCTCGGGTGGCCACATCGTGGTCGACCGCATGTCGCGGACGTCGGTTCCCGGCGTGTACGCGGCCGGTGACTGCACCGGGGTGCTCCCCCTGGCCTCGGTGGCGGCCATGCAGGGGCGCATCGCGATGTGGCACGCGCTGGGCGAGGCGGTCACCCCGCTGCGGCTGGGCACCGTCTCCTCGAACATCTTCACCGAGCCCGAGATCGCCACGGTGGGCGTGACGCAGCGGATGAAGGACTCCGGCGCGATCGCCGCCGAGGTCACCACGGTGCCACTGGCCCGCAATCCCCGGGCGAAGATGATGGGGATATCGGATGGTTTCGTGAAGTTGTTCTGTCGGCCCGGAAGTGGCAGCGTGCTCGGTGGCGTCATCGTCGCTCCGCGTGCAAGTGAACTAATCCTCTCAATTTCCATCGCGGTCGAGAACGGTCTCACCGTGGACCAGATCGCACACACCTTCTCGATCTATCCCTCCTTGTCCGGTTCCATCACCGAGGCGGCCCGGGTCCTGCGGCCTCGCGACCTGTTCGCCGGGTTCGACACCCCCGCCTGAACAGGCCTCTCACTCCGGCGCAGGCCGGATAATGGGCGCATGAAAGGCGTCTTCGTCGGCCTGACGACGCTTGATTCGGTCTACCTCGTGGACCGACTGCCAGCCGCCGACGAGAAGTGTGTGGCCCGGGATTTCGCCATGAATGCGGGTGGCCCCGCGACGAACGCGGCGGTGACGTTCGCCTACCTCGGCGGGCGCCCCTGCCTGGTGAGCGCGATCGGCACCTCCCCCGCGGCCGCGCTGGTACACGCGGATCTCGCCCGCCACCGGATCCGCCACCTCGAGCTGGTCCCCGAGCAGACCGCCGGCGACCCGGCCGGCGGGGCGGGCGGAGCCGGCCAGCACGTGGGCCAGCTTCCAACGCCGCACCTGCCGGTCGGGAGCCGGGCGAGCGGCCTGCGGTCCCAGTACGGCCCGACGGCGGCCGCCGCGGCCGTACTGCGCGGCAAGGCCTCGGGCCATCCCGGTGCCGGCGGGAACGGAGGCCTGGTCGGTCCCGGCCAGGCGGGCGCCGTCGGGCACGGCGCCGTCGCCGGTCACGGCGGTGTTCATGGTGGTGTTCACGGCGGTGGCGCAGCGGCCGGGGTGATCGGCGGCGGCCCGGCGGGGGCGAACCCCGCGGCGGGCTACGGGGCCGGGGCCCGGGAAGCTCGTTCGCTCTGCCGATGTCGGCGGTCATGGTCACCTCCGTGACCGGCGAGCGCGCGGTGGCCTCGACGCACGGGATGGTGCCGCGATGCACGGCGAACACCGCTGCCGCGGCCGCCGTCGCCGACGCTGACGTCGTGCTCGTCGACGGCCACCAGGTGGACGCCGCGATCGGCCTGCTCCGGTCGCTACGGCGCGGCGGGCCGCCGGTCCTGCTCGACGGGGGAAGCTGGAAGCCGGGCACCGAGCGGATCCTGCCGCTGGTCGACGTCGTGATCTGCTCCACCGCGTTCCGACCGCCCGGCTTCGACCCCGGCGCGGACATCCTGGACCTGCTGTTGCACTACGGCCCCTTCTTCGTCGCCGTCACGGACGGCCCGGGCCCGATTCGCTGGGCGACGAAGGACCGGCGCGGCTACGTGCTGCCACCCGTCGTCACCGCCCGGGACACCCTGGGCGCGGGCGACATCTTCCACGGCGCCTTCGCCTGGATGATGGCCCACGGCGCGATCGCGACCGACGAGCTGGTCTCCTCGCTCGGCGAGGCGTCCCGGGTCGCGGCCCGCTCCGTGCAGACCTTCGGCCCGCGGAGCTGGATGACCTGACGCCCGTCCGTGACCGGCCTGGTCTGGATGTCCGGCCGAGCGTGAGATGGTTGCGGCTATGGCTGATGACCCGGTCCGTGGTGCCGTCGCGGGCCCGGACGGTGCGCTGCGCTGCCCGTGGGCGCTGTCGACGCCGCTGTACACCGACTACCACGACACGGAGTGGGGCCGGCCGGTCCGGGACACCGTCGGCCTGTTCGAGCGGATCACGCTGGAGGCGTTCCAGTCCGGGCTGTCGTGGCTGACGATCCTGCGCAAGCGGCCGGCGTTCCGGGCGGCCTTCGCCGGGTTCGACCCCGCCGCCGTCGCGGCGTTCGACGAGCCGCGGGTCACGACGCTGCTCGCGGACGCCGGCATCGTCCGGAACCGTCGCAAGATCGAGGCGACGATCGCGAACGCCCGCGCCGTGCTCGCGCTGGACGACCCGTTGGAGGACATCGTGTGGTCCTTCGCCCCGTCGTCACCCACGGCGGTTCCCCGGACGCTCGCCGAGGTCCCGGCGGTGACCACGGAGTCGAAGGCGCTGGCCAAGGAGCTACGCGCGCGGGGCTTCGTCTTCCTCGGCCCGACCACCGCGTACGCGCTGATGCAGGCCTGCGGGCTGGTGGACGACCACCTCGCCGACTGCGTGGCGCGCGGCGCGGACGCCCGGCTGCCAGGCAAAACCTGAGGATCCCGGTCGCGGGAACGGCCAAGATCCTCAGATCCTGCGGACTCGCACTCGGTCAGGCTCCGGGTGCGCCCGGCGGGGTCAGCGCGTCGAAACCGGGCTTGATGACGTCGTTGATCAGCGCCAGGCGCTGGTCGAACGGCAGGAACGCCGACTTCATCGCGTTGATGGTCAGCCAGCTGATGTCCGACCAGCCGTACCCGAACGTCTCGACCAGGGCGGCGAACTCGCTGGACAGGGTGACACCGCTCATCAGCCGGTTGTCGGTGTTCACCGTCACCCGGAACCGCAGGTCGCGCAGCAGGCCGATCGGGTGGCGGTCCAGGCTCGGCGCCGCCCCCGTGTGCACGTTCGACGACGGGCACATCTCGAGCGGGACACGGACGTCCCGCACGAAGCTGGCCAGATCGCCCAGCGTCGCGTTGCCGTCGGGGTCGACCGTGATGTCGTCGACGATGCGCACGCCGTGCCCGAGCCGGTCGGCGTTGCACCACTGCAGCGCCTCCCAGATGGACGGGAGCCCGAAGGCCTCCCCGGCGTGGATCGTGAAGTGGCCGTTCGCGCGCTGCATGTACTGGAAGGCGTCGAGGTGCCGGGTCGGCGGGTTGCCCGCCTCCGCTCCGGCGATGTCGAAGCCGACCACGCCGGCCTCCCGCCAGCGCACGGCGAGCTCCGCGATCTCCAGCGAACGGGCCTGGTGACGCATCGCGGTCAGCAGCGCCCGGATGTGCAGACCGGTTCCGGCGGACCCGGTGCGGAAGCCGTCCAGCACGGCCTCGACGACGCCGTCGAGCGAGAGGCCCCTCTCACCGTGCAGCTCGGGGGCGAAGCGGACCTCCGCGTAGACGACACCGTCGGCGGCCAGGTCCTCGGCGCACTCACGCGCGACCCGGGCCAGCGCGTCCGCCGTCTGCATGACGCCCACCGTGTGGCTGAACGTCTCCAGGTAACGCACCAGGGACCCGGTGTGGGCGCCGCCGCGGAACCAGGTCCGGAGCTTGTCGACGTCCGTGGTCGGCAGGCCGCCGTAGCCCGTAGCGTCCGCCAGCTCGACGATGGTCTCGGGCCTCAGGCCGCCGTCCAGATGGTCGTGCAGCAGAACCTTGGGCGCCCGACGGATCTCGGATTCGGTGATCAGCCTGTCACCTCGCCACACGCTGCGGGAGCTCTGATCGGCCCCGTCGTGCCGTCACGCTACTACCGGCAGACATCGTCGACGGGGACGGTGGCGCGGCAACTCGCCAACCTGTCTCGGAACGTCGGATGAGGACAGATCGCGGCACCGGGCACATCTCGGTCGCCGGTCGACCCCACCACCGGTGGCTTAGGGCCGAAGGCATCCAACGCGCCACCGGTCAACCACCACCAATGGGAACAGTCGCGGCGCCGCTGTAGCATGGTCACGCTCCGCAGCACTCGATCAGCTCAGGTGAGGCAGCCGAACTCGACATCTCCTGAACCCCACATCCAATGCCAGCCGCACTGTACCGAGACGCCAGCACCCCGGAGACAACACACCCGAGCATCATCGCCGCCCGCCGGTGAGCTATGTGTGCCACGCCCGCACCGGGTCATCCGCTGACG
>NZ_ADGX01000097.1 GCF_000177675.1 Parafrankia sp. EUN1f | reverse complement strand
CCCGGCGACGTCGCCGCGGGCAGGTCCGCCCGTGGGCGGGGTGCGGCCGGCCGACGTGTTGCGGGGGCTGGTGCTGCGCGGGTTGGTGCTGCGGGGGTTGAGGACCCGCCCGGACCCGGTGCGCTCCGCACCGGTCTGCCGGGATCCGGATCGGCTTCCCTCAGCACGGTCGGAGAAGCCCCGCCCGCCGGACGCCGGACCGGTACCCGCGCCGGCGTTGCGCGGCCCCGTCGTGGGCCGCGCGGGCTGACCGGGTGCGGCCCGATGGTCGCCCGGCCCGCTGGAGCCCTGCCCCCTCGAGTCCGGCCCGCTGGAGCCCTGCCCGCCGCGGCCGGCGGCTCGACGGCCGGAGGTGGAGTCGCCACCGTCACGGCCGGCAGCGGCCCGGCGGCGAGCCGCGGCACCGGGATCGGGTGCCCAGCCGGCGGGCTCGGGGTTGCTCACCGAGGTCGCGGCCGGGTCCCCGGCGGAGTCGAAGCGTCGGTCCGGTGGCCCACCGGCCGGCCGCGGGCCGTCAGGCGATGGCTGCCCGTCACCGGCACGAGCGCCTGTCGGCCGTGCACCCTGGCTATTCGGCCGTGCGCCCTGGCTATAGGGAGTACTCACCAGCTACCCCGTCCGTTCGCCGTGTGCCCCCCGGTCACTGTGCTGGGGCCATGATCCGGCCAGCGCTCCCCGAACCCGCGCCACCGCGCCGAAGTCGGCCGCACCCACGTGGAAGCCCACATGGCAGACCAGAATCTCATGCCAGATTCGACCACCCACGAGAGGGCACCGAAGTGCAGGCGGCCTGGACCGACACAGGCCGATCAAGGCGACGGAGCTCGGCCGAGGCCTCAGGTGTCGGCGGCCCGTCGGCGTGACTGCTTCCTGGCCGGTGGCTCACCGGTACCGATCACGTACGACGTGATCAGGTGGTTCCAGCCACAGGGCGGACAGACCTCGACCACGTAGACGTTCAGCTCGCTGTAGCGGGCGGCCAGGCCGGGCAGCTCCTTGGTGGCTCGCACCCGGCCCGAGCTGGGCCCCAGTTCGTCACCATAGGTATAGGTGACGTTGATGAGCGGGTCGGCGCCGCGGCAGACCGGGCACCGCTTCTTCGTCGGCTCTCCGTGATACCTGGCCGCCCGTACCAGGTAGGGGTGTGCGTCGCACACGTCGGCCGAGGAGACCCGGCCCGCGAACAGGTCGCCCAGCGTCGCCCTGCGGGCGAGCGCATAGTCGATGACCGACCGTGGACGCATGCCTGCCACGGTACGCCGACGGCGGTCGCCGGGCAGACGGTAACGACAGAAGTTGACGCGCTCCACGCCTTTCGCCGGCGGCGGCTCCCGGGCGCCCGACCCGGCCTGGCGGGCCCGGACCGTGCCTGGCGGGCCCGGACCCGTGCCTGGCGGGCCCGGACCGTGCCTGGCGCGGATGTCACCCGTCGGCGCCGTCACACGAGCCGGCGCCGAACCCTCGTGTCCATCCACCGCAGTGCTTCTGACCTGCGGTGGAACCTCGATCTGTCATCGTCCGGTCGCCAGTACGCAATCCGGTGTTGCCGTGGGCGTACCGAGGCGTCTATCCTCGATGTATCGCATCGATATGTCGGTGCGACAGTACTAGTCGATACACAGCTCCGATACACACAGCCGATACACACAGAGCCGACACACAGGCCCGAGCCACCGGGCCGGTGCCGGCCTGGTAGCTGCCGCGGGAGGTGAGCGCGCATGTTGGAGCTGGCGGTGCTCGCGCTCCTGTCGGAGAGCCCCATGCATGGCTACGAGCTGCGCAAGCGACTCGCCGCCGTGCTCGGGTCCTTCCACCGCTTCAGCTATGGTTCGCTGTATCCCTGCCTGCGCCGGCTGCAGGCGTCCGGGTTCGTGACCGCGGACGACGCCGGCGCGGCCGCCCGGATCGGCGGGCGCAGCCGGGTCGTCTACACCCTCACCGCCGAGGGCAAGGAGAAGCTCTCCGATCTGCTGGGTGAAGGTGGGCCGTCCTCCTGGGAGGACGAGATGTTCGGCGTCCGCTTCGCCTTCTTCTCCAAGACGGACGCGGCGGTGCGGCTGCGGATCCTCGAGGGGCGGCGCGGCCGACTCGAGGAGCGTGGCGAGAAGGTTCGCTCGGCGCTGACCCGCACCCAGAAGCGGCTCGACTCCTACACCCTCGAGCTGCAGCGCCACGGCCTCGAATCGGTCGAGCGCGAGGTTCGGTGGCTCAACGAGCTGATCGAGACCGAGCGGGCCCAGGCGCCTGCGCCCAGGCCAGGGCCGCAGGTGTTGTCCACATCATCCACAGAGTTGTCCACAGGTTCGTCCACAGCTGACGCGGAGTCGGTGGAGCCAACGGCCCCGCCAGCAGACACGCGGATCCGTGGCGAAGGCCCCAGCGACGCGGCCCCGTCCCCAGCCCCCGGCACCTAGCGCAGCGCAACACCGGCAGTGCGGCCCCGGGCACGACGGCAGGGGTCTGGTTCGGCGCGTGGTCGGGCTAGCACGGTTGACGCAGGCAGTCACCGTTCAGCCAGGTCCCGCACCTTGCCACCCAGCAACGCCAGGCCTTCAGCAGTTCCAGGCCGCCAGCAACGCCAGCATCCCATTCACCAGCTAAGGAGCGCATCCGTCATGGGTTCGGTTCGTGTCGCCATCGTGGGTGTGGGCAACTGCGCCGCATCTCTCGTCCAGGGGGTCGAGTACTACCGCGACGCCGACCCGTCGGCCCAGGTCCCTGGTCTGATGCATGTGACGCTCGGCGACTACCACGTCTCCGACCTCACCTTCGTCGCCGCGTTCGACGTCGACGCGAAGAAGGTCGGCCGCGACCTCTCCGAGGCCATCGTGGCCAGCGAGAACAACACCATCAAGATCGCCGATGTGCCCCCGCTCGGCGTCACCGTCGCCCGCGGGCACACCCTCGACGGCCTCGGCCGCTACTACCGCGAGACGATCGAGGAGTCCGACGAGGCCCCGGTCGACGTCGTCGCCGCGCTGCGTGAGGCCCGCGCCGACGTCCTCGTCTGCTACCTCCCGGTCGGCTCCGACGACGCGGCGAAGTTCTACGCCCAGTGCGCCATCGACGCCGGCGTCGCCTTCATCAACTGCCTCCCGGTCTTCATCGCGGGTGTCCCCGAGTGGGCCGAGAAGTTCCGCGCCGCGGGTGTGCCGATCGTCGGCGACGACATCAAGTCGCAGGTCGGCGCCACCATCACGCACCGGGTGCTGGCGAAGCTGTTCGAGGACCGCGGCGTCATCCTCGACCGCACGATGCAGCTGAACGTCGGCGGCAACATGGACTTCAAGAACATGCTCGAGCGGGAGCGGCTGGAGTCCAAGAAGATCTCCAAGACCCAGGCCGTGACCTCCCAGGTCTCCCACGACCTGGGCAAGGACAACGTGCACATCGGCCCGTCCGACTACGTCGCCTGGCTCGACGACCGCAAGTGGGCCTACGTCCGCCTCGAGGGCCGCGCGTTCGGTGACGTCCCGCTGAACCTGGAGTACAAGCTCGAGGTCTGGGACTCCCCCAACAGCGCCGGCGTGGTCATCGACGCCGTCCGCTGCGCGAAGGTCGCGCTGGACCGCGGCATCGGTGGGCCGATCCTCTCGGCGTCCTCGTACTTCATGAAGTCCCCGCCGGAGCAGTACCGCGACAGCGAGGCCCGCGACAAGGTCGAGGCCTTCATCCGCGGCGAGGGCTGAGCGTGCGGCACCACCGCGCGTGATCGCACAACGCTGATCGCGCCGCACTGAAGACCGCGGCGATGGCCCCGAGGACGTCTGTCCCCGGGGCCATCGCCGCGTCCGGAGGCAAGCTGGCGTCGAGAGGCAGACCGGCGTCCAGAGGCGGTCAGCCGGGTATCTCGGTGAACGCTCCGACGAGCACCACGAAGATGCTGTTCGGGTCGAGGGCCGGGTAGCTCTGGGCGCCGGTCGCGTCCGAGATCCGGGCCAGCGCCCCCAGGTCGGCGTCCTCGCCATAGCCGATCGTGATGATCCGCACCGGATGCAGCGCCGAGTACTCGCGGCGCAGCGTCCGGACCAGTTCGTCGAGCGACATGCTGCCCGGGTCGGAGTTGCGGCCGTCGGTCAGCAGCACCACCTGGTTGGGCCAGCCGTCCTCATAGTGCTGGTTCAGGTGCCGGAACGCGGCGAGCGTCGTCTCGTACAGCCCGGTGTCACCGCGAGGTTCGATCCGGCTCATCTCGTCGATGACGGCCTGCCGTCGGGGCACCCCGCCGGCCTCGTCTGCCCCGTCTGCCCCGCCGACCTGTTCCTCCACCGGGCCGAGCCCGACGAGCTCGTCCCAGTCGTCGGCGCCGTGCAGCCGGGAGGAGAACCGCCACAGCCCGAGGTTGCTGCCGTCCGCGAACATCGGCAGGGCGGCCTTCGCGGCGTCCAGCGCCACCGCCAGCCGGCTGCGGTCTCCGCTGGCGGGCACCGGCTCGGCCATGGAGCCCGAGCTGTCCAGGACCATCAGCGTGTTGGTCCGCTGATGCACGCCGATGAAGGTCGCCTGCAGCGCGGTCATGACCGTCGGCGCCATCATCGGCTTCCTGCCCAGCTCCTGCGGCCGGGCCGCGAGCCCGGTCTCGGGTCCGAGGGAGTCGGCGGCCCCGTCGACTGTTCGGAAACCGTGACCGGCCAGCGCCGCCACGCCCCGCCCCGACCTCAGCAGCGCCAGCAGGTCCGCGGCCACCTGGCTTTTCACCGGGTCGGACGAGACCCGGCTCAGCTGGACGTAGCGGATCTCGTCCAGCATGAGCCCGTCGGACGGGTAGGACGCGACGAGCTCGGGCCCGTCCCCGTCCGGCAGCCGCGCGCCGAGCCCGACCCCGGCGTTGTACTGGTAGACGAGGCTCTCGGAGAGCGGGATCGCGGACAGGCGCGACGCGCCCGGATCGTCGAGGCCGGTGCCGCGCAGCGTCGCGAGCAGGCTCGCGTCGGAGCCCGGGAGCAGACTCGCCGCACGTTCGAGCCGCAGGATGGCGCTGTCGGTCGTGAGGTCGTCGGTGAGGTCGTCGGTGATGTCCTTCTCGATGAGCCGCGCGGCCGGCCGGTCCAGGGCCTGGGCGACGAGGACGGTCAGCGCGGACAGGCCGGACGTCGAGGTGCGCGGGTCGGACAGGCCGATCGTGAAACCGCCCCAGGCCGCGTTCCCGTGCGCGGCCCAGTAGTCGTCATCGCCCGGCTCCGCCAGCCGTTTGCCCAGGTCGGCCCAGGAGAGCTGATGTCGGGGCCACCCGAGCGCCACCGCCATCGGCCGCGGCATCGCAATGACGACAGGCGACGTGGCGATCGGCTGACCGGCGTCGGTCAGCAGCCGGTTGGCCGGTTCGGTGGTTCGCGCCAGCGCCAGCCAGTCGGCTGAGTCCGGCACCCAGACGTCGGGGATCTCCCCGGCGCCCGGGTCACTCCAGCCGCCGCGCAGGTACGCCGCGGCCCGGCCGCTGTCGACGGTGTCCACCTGGATGGACGCGCAGTACCCGAAGACGGCGGGATGCTCGTCGCGGTAGGCCGTCGCGAGCTCCTCCATCGGGTCGGCCAACGACGGGGCCACGGCGACCGTCAGCGTCACGGTGCCGGCGCAGGTGGCGACCGCCGGACTCCCGCGGAGGAACACCCAGCCGCTGGTCAGGGCTCCGGCGAGCACCGGGATCGCGGCCAGCGCCGTGATCCGGCGGACGGACGGGCCGGTGCGGCGGTACCGGTGCCGGGCACCAGACATCAGACCGGGACCTCCGAAACGGTCGATCTACGCGAGGTGACCGTAGCGGACCCTCTTCGACCCGGCGCGACCACAGACGACCGCAGTGTCTGCATTGATGCGCCCCCAAAGACCCGTGCAAGCATGGTGGCACCATTGCGATGACACGGAAACGGAAGTCTCCCCGGAGAGATCACCCTTCATTTCGTGGGCGCCCCTGCGGTGGCCCGCCATTCCGATCGGGCCGTGCACTTCGTAGGCTGACGAGGTGGCCTCGACCGGCAACTCGCCCGGCAAGCAGTGGACCGGTGATCTGCGTACCCTGCTTCTCGGCCGCGGGTTCCGCCAGCTCTACGCCGCCCGGCTGTCATCGCAGGCCGCGGACGGTGTCTTCCAGGCGAGCCTGGTCAGCTACGTCCTGTTCTCACCGGAGCGCGCGACGTCCGCCGGCGCGCTGGCGGCGTCCCTCGCCGTGGTGGTGCTGCCCTTCAGCGTGATCGGCCCGTTCGCCGGCATCGTGCTCGACCGCGTCTCCCGGCAGCGGGTCCTCGTGGTCTCCTCCGTGATCCGCGCACTGCTGATGGTCGTGCTCGTCGGGCTGATCCTCGGCGGTCGCACCGGTGCCGACTTCTACGCGACGGCGCTCGCCGCGGTCAGCGTGAACCGGTTCGTGCTGGCCGCCCTGTCCGCGGGCCTGCCGATGGTCGTGGACGTCGACCGCCTCGTGACCGCCAACGCGCTGTCCGTCACCTCGGGCACCGTCGCCACGCTGCTGGGCGCCGGCATCGGCAGCGGTCTGCGCGGGCTCACCGGCGGTGACGACAAGGAGGTCGCGCTGGTAGCGGGCCTCGCGGCGCTCGCCTATGTGGCCGCCGCCGTGACGGCGTCACGCCCGGCCCGGCTCGCCTTCGGCCCGGTCGAGGCGGCACCCTAGCAGGGCGCCTGGTCACAGGCCCGCAGCGTGGCCGTCGACCTGGCCGACGGCGTGCGCTACCTGTGGCATCACGGTCCGGCGCGGCGCGCCCTGGCGGCACTGACGGCGTCCCGGGCCGCCTACGGGCTGGTACTGGTGCTGACGGTGCTGCTCTACCGCAACCACTTCACCGGCGCCATGGGCGGGCTCGCCGGCCTCGCCCAGGTGGTGGCCGCCAGCGGGATCGGGACGGTGCTGGCCGCCGTGGTCACGCCCCGGGTGACGCAGCGGATGCCGAAGGCGCGCTGGATCGCGATCGTCCTCGTCGGGGGCGGTGTCGTCGAGATCGCGCTGGGGCTGCCGTTCCAGTCCCTGCTGTTCGTCGTCGCCGGCCTGCTGCTCGGCTTCTCCGCCCAGGCCAGCAAGATCTGCGTCGACACGATCGTGCAGGAGGAGACGGAGGACGCCTACCGCGGCAGGGCGTTCTCGCTCTACGACCTGCTGTTCAACCTGGCCTTCGTGGCGGCCGCCGCGGTCGCCGCCCTCATCGTGCCCGAGGACGGCCGCTCCTCGCCGACCATCATCGTCGCCGGGGTCGGCTACTGCCTCGCGGGCCTCGTCTACTACCAGGCCCGCGATGCGCCACCCCGAGGACCGGGTGATCCGCGGCGTCGGAGGGGCCCACAACCGGGCCACCGACAGCCCGATCACCGACAGCCCGATCACCGACAACCCACTCGCCACCGGCCCAGCGATCGACGGCCCAGCGATCGACGGCCCGAGCGGCGCCGGCTCGCCGACGGTGACGAACGCGGCCAGCGCGTCACCTTCGACGAGCACGCCGCTCACAAGCTGACGTCGCCCTGACGTCGCCGCCCTGGTGGTGCGCCTCAGTGAGAAGTGGCGCCAGCAATTCACATCAATTGGGGCAAATGGTGCCGGGAGTCACCTGACAATCCGCAAGAGGCGAGGATTTCGGTTCCTGCAGCAGCCAGAATCCTCACTTCTTGCTCGGAAGCAACGGCGACAGCAGAAGCTCGAAGCTCGCGATCCGCGACAGCCGCGGCTGCCGCTCGGCGCGGCGGACTCTGCGGGCGCTGCGGGCGCTGCGGGCGCTGCGGACTCTGCGGGCCACGGGCTGTGTACCCAGTCGATCTTTTGGGTTTCTGACAGCACTGGTCAGCTTTCGACGCGGGCGCGCCTTTTCCATTCACGAAACTGAAGGGCTCCTCGTTTCCCTTCCCCCAGATCTCTTGACATCCATTTCGTCGCCGGTTTTACAAGGCTTCGATGAGCGGTTATCGGAGGAGCCACGAAGAGCCCTTTAGTCGTCGTTCCCGCGAACCTCGCCGAGCCCTGCGAGGGTGGGATCTCGCGCGCCCAGCGAGCGGAGGGTGCCACTGACGGCCCCTTGAGCCGCTGGTCACGGGGGCTGTTGAGGTCTTGCCGGCCACTCTGACACTGTGCCGGGCCAACGTCGGCGGCGGCGCGGGCCACCCGCGGCCGCCGTGAGCTCGTGATCACTGGCCGCGGCCCGCCCGTCATTCATTCAACAGATGAGAACGATTCGGGTTTCAGACGCCTCTGTCACCTTTCCGGGCACGGGCCACGGGGCATCCACCAGGGATGCCCGACGTTCCTCTGTGCCTGGCTGAAGCAGCCCGCCTCGCGGCCTTGGAATCGCGTCAACAAAGATCGATAGCCGGACGAATGTGGCCGACCCCAAGCAAGAGTGAAGGATTTTGGTCGCCAGAACAACCAAAATCCTTCACTCTTCACGCCGCCACCGCCAGCGGCAAGGAACTACTGGAGGCGTTGCACTAGACGTCGCTGCCCGGTTCGCCTCCGGGAACGGGGACGGGTATGCCGTTCTCCCGCGCCCACCGGAGCAGCTCCGCCTCGGCGGCCTCGCGGCCCAGCAGCCCGCGCTCGAACCGGACGTCGAGCATGTGCTCGCGTGCCTTCCCGACGAGCCGCGACGGCGGCAGCGCCAGCAGCGCCATGATGTCGTCGCCGGAGAGCTCCGGCCGGATGGCGGCGATCTCCTCGCTCGCGGCGAGGTCGGCGATCCGCTCCTCCAGCGAGTCGTAGGTCCGGGCCAGACTCTCGGCCTTGCGGCGGTTGCGCGTCGTGCAGTCCGAGCGGACCAGTTTGTGGAGACGGTTCAGCTGCGGGCCGGCGTCGTGGACGTACCGGCGCACCGCGGAGTCCGTCCACTCACCGGAGCCGTACCCGTGGAAGCGCAGGTGGAGGAAGACCAGCGAGCAGATCGCGTCGGTGACGTCCTTCGGGAAGCGCAGCGCGGTGAGGCGCCGGCGCGTCATGTCGCGCCCGACGACCTCGTGGTGGTGGAAGGACACCCGGCCACCCGGGATGTGCCGGCGGGTACGCGGCTTGCCGATGTCGTGCAGCAGCGCGGCCCAGCGCAGGATCTCGTCCGGGCCGTCGTCCTCCAGCGCCATCGCCTGGCTCAGCACGGTCATCGTGTGCGCGTAGACGTCCTTGTGCTGGTGGTGCTCGTCGATCTCCATCCGCATCGCGCCGAGCTCGGGCAGCACGATGTCGGCGATGCCGACATCGACGAGCCGCTCCAGCCCGGCAATCGGGTTCGGGCTGGCGATCAGCTTGCGCAGCTCGTCGCGCACCCGCTCCGGGGAGACGATCTTGATGCGCTCGGCCCGCGACCGCATCGCCGCCACCAGCTCGGGCACCGGGGTGAGCCCGAGGGCCGCCTCGAACCGGGCCGCGCGCAGGATCCGCAGCGGGTCGTCGTCGAAGGAGGCCTCCGGGACGCCGGGGGTACGCAGCACCCCGCGAGCCAGGTCCGCCATGCCGCCGAACAGGTCGACGAAGTCATGCCCCGGGACGGACACCGCCATCGCGTTGACGGTGAAGTCCCGCCGGACCAGATCGCCATGCAGGCCGTCGCCATAGGTCACGGTCGGGTTGCGGGACGTCCGGTCGTAGGTCTCGCTGCGGTAGGTGGTGACCTCGAACCGCACCCCGCGCCGCGCCAGGCCGACCGTGCCGAAGGCGATACCCGCCTCCCAGGTCGCCTCGGCCCAGCCCCGGGTGATCTCCAGGACCCGCTCGGGGCGGGCATCCGTGGTGAAGTCCAGGTCGGGGGCACTCTGGGCCCGGCCCAGCAGCGAGTCACGCACAGAGCCGCCGACCAGGTACAGGGCATGCCCGTGGTCGGCGAAGATCCGGCCCAGCTCGTCCGCGGGCGCGGGCACCCGCAGCAGTTCGCTCACCACCTGCTCCGCCGAATCCCGGGGATTGTCAAGACTGATCACAGCCACCCTTTCAGATTACGGGTGACCGGCCCCACCGGGACGTCCACGGCCGGTCCATGGCCCGGCCCGTCACACTCGGGACGTCCCGAACCGGGAACTGAGCCGATTCACGCGGACGAACCGGACACACAACGAGGCCGATTCGGCCGCTGCTCGTACGATCAGGGCATGCCCTCCCCGCCCAGGACGACGCCCGGCCGCCGGCCGCTGCGCCGGGTGGAGGAGACCTCGGCGGGTGGCCTGGTGCTCGACACGCCGTCAGCCGGGGCCAACGCGGCCCTGATCGCCCGTAGGGACCGGCGTGGGCGACTGTTGTGGTCACTGCCGAAGGGGCATGTGGAGGCCGACGAGACCACGGAGGAGGCAGCCGTCCGGGAGGTCGCGGAGGAGACCGGGGTGACCGGGGCGGTGCTGGCCCCGCTGGGCACCATCGACTTCTGGTTCGTCGCCGGGGAGGCCCGGGTGCACAAGACCGTGCACCACTTCCTCCTGGTGCGAACCGGGGGCGCTCTCTCCGACGACGACATCGAGGTCGAGGAGGTTGCCTGGGTGCCGCTCGCCGAGGTCGCCGACCGCCTCGCCTACGCGGACGAACGCCGGCTGCTCGACGAGATCCCGACGATCCTCGCCGAAGCGTCGTGAGCGTGGCCTACCCGTCCCGGCGGCGGCGCCGAGGGGGCCGCGGGCGGTTCCCGACGCGGCTCGCCGCCGGTGTGGTGGCAGCTCTCAGCCTGGCCGTGGGGGCCACCGGCGGGCAACCGGCGAGCGCTACCACACGCTCGGTGGCGGGATTGTCACTGGACAACTCCGCGACCACAGCTTCATCCACAGTTTCCACAGGGCTGTCCACAGAGTTGTCCACAGGATCGGCCTCATCTGTGGGTATCGCGGCTGGAACGACCGCGACAATCCAGCCGGTCACCAGGGCATCCACCGACACAGGCGGCACTTCGGGTACTTCCGCTTCGCCTTCGCCTTCAACTTCCACCAGCGCGAACCAGGCCGTCCAGCTGACCGTCACCGAGGTCACTCCGCCCAGCAACGGCTCGACCGTGCTGCGGATCTCCGGCTCGGTGGTCGTCCAGGGCGCCCAGCCAGCCGGAC
This sequence comes from Parafrankia sp. EUN1f, assembly GCF_000177675.1. Taxonomy (GTDB): domain Bacteria; phylum Actinomycetota; class Actinomycetes; order Frankiales; family Frankiaceae; genus Parafrankia. Next base: position 20,461 of record NZ_ADGX01000097.1, on the reverse strand, counting down.
TCGGCGTCCGGGTCGACCTCGGTGCCGCCCTGACCTCCCGCAGCAAGCTGCAGCAGATTGCCGCGGGCGGCGCAGTCGGCTCTCCCAGCATCTCGTCGGCCGCAAGTCCGCCGCTCGACGCGACCGGCGGGTTCACCGCCGACATCTCGGTGGCCGATCTGATACCGGCCAGCGGCCTGGAGGTGCGCCCGGTTCAGGTCCGCGTCGTCGGCCGGGTCAACGGAGGCGCCCTGGACAGCAGGCTGGCCACGGTGACGACCTTCGTGGTCCTGTCCGCTCCCCGGGTGGCGCAGTCGCAGCGGACGCCGGTGCTGACCGTGGTACCGCTGGCGAGCAAGCCACGGCTGCGCTCCGACGGCAAGCTCACCGACAACACGCTGGCCCAGGACATCGCGGAGGGCGGCCGGCTCCGGGAGCTGCTGGACGGGGTGGTCAGTTCCGGCACGACGACCGCCGCACTCGGCGTCGACCCCACCCTGGTGCAGGCCCTGCGCCTGATGACCAAGGAGTACCTCTATACGACGCCGTCCGGGACCGCTCCGCCCGTTCTGGACCCCCCCGACGCGATCAGCTTCCTGAACAAGATCAGCGATTACGCGCACCGGGGCGGCACCGTCTTCGCGCTGCCCTACGGGGACACCGACCTGCCCGCGCTCGTCCGCGCCGACCAGCTCGACGCGCTGCAGTACTCGGTCAACACCGGCCAGCAGGTGATCGCCGAGCTCCTGGAGAAGCCGGTACGGGCCCAGGAGGGGAGCTGGACCGCCTTCCCCGCGGACGGGCTCGCCGACGCCCGTACGGTGAACGCGCTGAGCGCCAACGGCTACGGCACGGTGATCGTCGACGACCAGCTCCTCCCGGCCGCCCGGGGCCTGACCTACACACCGTCGGCAGCCACCACCATGGCGACCGCCACCGGCCAGGTCCGCCTGCTGGCCGCCGACCATGTGCTGGCCGACGTCGTCGCCGACCCCGACGGCGACGTCGACGGCACCCAGAACGATCCCGCCCTCGCCCGCTTCCAGGCGGAGCTGGCGATGATCACCGATCAGGCGCCGGACCGGCGGCGCCTCGTCGTGCTCGCGCTCCCCCGGTACGCGGCCATCTCCGCAAGCTGGCTGCGCACCATTCTGGACACCGTCACGACGAGCACCTACTCGACCGGGATCGGTCTGGGCGACGCGACCGCCGACGCCAAACTGGACGCCACCCAGCGGACCGCGCTGACCTACGGCGAGGCGGCGCAGGCGAAAGAACTGCCGACCGAGTACGTCGACCGGGTCGAAGAGATCCGAGACAAGGCCTACGTCCTCGGGTCCGTCTTCTGCCAGCCGGATGCGACCCCGGCCCTGACGACCGAGACCTGCCTGAGGACCAGGCGCGATCCCGTGATCAATACTTTGATCACGGGATTGTCGGCGGCTTGGCGCACGGACAGCGCGGGCGGAACCTCGCTCGTTCAACAGGCCGACGGCGCCGTGCAGGAGAAGCAGTCCAGTATCCGGGTCGTCGGATCCCAGATGGTCAACCTCACCAGCAGCCGCGGCCGGGTACCCGTCACCCTGGAGAACAGCTCCGACTGGGACGCGACCGTGGTCGTGAAGCTGTCGTCCAGCGACCGTGGCCGGCTCATCTCCGCCACCGAGATCACCCGCGTGCTCAAGGCTGGTCAGAAGGACCAGATCGAGATCGAGGTCGACGCGGAGAGCGCCGGCACCTTCCCGGTCGACATCCGGCTGGAGACCGTCGACGGCCAGAGCATCGGCCCGGAGGCGTCCGCGCGGGTGCTGGTCCATTCGACGGTCTACGGGGCCATCGCCATCGGCATCACGGTCGGGGCGGTCGGCGTGCTCTTCGCCGCCGTGCTGATCCGCCTCGTCCGCCGGCTCCGGGCCCGCTCGCGTTCCCAGGGCGCGCCCCCTGACGACCTCCCGGGCGGACCGATGCCGGCTGACCCCCCTGGCCCGCCGGCACCGGCGCCCCAGGGGCCAGAACGGGCGACCCTCCCGCTCAGGAAGTACCCCTCCGCCGATGCGGGCGGGCACCCTTATCCAGCTCCGCCCCCGCCGCCGGACTGGTTCCCGCACCACACCGGCGGACCGCACCATTCCAGTGATCCGCATCATGCCGGCGGCCCGAGCCATGCCCACGACCCGCGCCATGCCGGCGGCCTGGGCCACGCCGCCGGCCAGGAGCATGGTCGCGCACCGGGCCACACCCGCGACCCGCACCACACCCGCGACCCGCACCATGCCGGCGGCCCGGATCTCGGCCGCGCCGGGCCGTGGAGCTTCGGCCGCCCGGCGGCACCGGCAGGGTCGACGGCCCAGCCCCAGCCACAGCGCCCGGACGGCCGGTGATGGGACCGTACGACGGTCGTGGCCGACGGCCGTCCGACGATCATGATGATCGGCCCCACCGCCCCGCGGCCGACGATCCGTATGTGGTCGAGCGGTACACCGGCCACGGAGACGACCAGTACGTGAACGCACCCGAGCCGGGCACGGAAGCACCACCGTTTCCCGATGCCCGCGAGCGCCCGGACAGCTACCGTCCGAACGTGGCCCGACCCCCCGGAGACTCCGCAGCGCACTGGGACGACCCCGCCCAGCACCGGGGCCAGGCGACCCAGCCCCCGTATGAGCAGCAGCGCGACGGGTGGGGGCCAGCCGACGGTCGCCTGCCGCCGGCTACCTGGTCACGATCTTCTCAGGACCACCATGGCACGTACGGGCAGGGCGGTTACGAGTCGGCGGCCCCCTACGACCCGCCCCGGCACAGCGACCAGCACGGCTACGACGTCCCGCAGGCCTACCGCGATCAGCAGGCCTACGATGACCCGCGTCGGCGCAGCAACCAGCACGGGCACGGCGATGGCGATGGCTACCGCGATCGGCGCCGAATCAGCGACCAGCGCGGCTACGGTGACCAGCGCGGCTACGGCCCAGGCGCACCGGGTTACGACGACGATGCCGGGTACGGCCGGCCGGTACCCGATCAGAATGCCGGCCACGCAGGCCACCCAGGCCGCGCGGGCTACATCAACCGCGCCGAATATGACGAATACGAACGGAGCCGGCGCGGCGACCAGGCACGCCCGCCGACCGACCCCGGCCAGGCCCGGTATCCGGACGGATCATCGCCCACCACCCGGGTGCCGCCCGGTGTCGCCTATCCGGGCGGTCCACCGACCCCACCGGCGCCGGCACGGCCACCATCACCGGTAGCCGGCCACCACAACACCGGAAACCCGTACGACAGCGGAGCCGGCCGTATCACCCCGTACCCGGGCATGTCGCCTAAGTCTTACCAGGTGGACGACGAGCGGATCAGCGGGTACCCCGCCGACCCGCGGGGGCCTGTCGAGCGGGGTGAGCAGACCCGCAAGCTCCCGAGCGCACCGCCCGTCCCGCCCCCGTCCGAAGGGGGACCCGCGACGCGGGCGGCGCATGCCCGCACACCGGCCCCAGGCACCGCCCCCCGCGGCCACCCGGCGCACCAGGGCGAGCCGACACACCGCGTCGGGCCCGCGCACCACAGCGAGCCAATGCACCACAGCGGGCCGATGCGGCACAGCGAGCCCGCGTACCTCAGTGAGCCGACGCGGCGCACCGGGCCGCCCCGGAACCGCCCGCCCGCGCAGCCGCCCGTCCAGCCGTTCGAGGACCTCGACGAGCCACCCTACGAGCCGATGCATGAGGCGGCCTACGAGGAACCCCTCGAGGACGTCTACGAGGAGCCTTTCGAAGAGGCCTACGAGGACGCCTACGACGATCGCACCGCTCGGCTGCCACCGCCGAGCACGGCCCCGCCCACAGCCAGGACCCCGCGGCCGGCGGCACCGACCCGGAAGGGCCCGCCACAGCAGCCGGCCCCGGCCGGTCGGCGGACGACGTCCACGCAGACCGGCCGGGGCACCGGCACCGGCACCGGGAGCCGCAAGAAGGCCCCGGCCAAGGGCGCCGGCGGCCTGGGCCGGGCCAGCGGCATCATGGCGATCGGCACCATCGCCTCGCGGGCCACCGGATTCCTGCGCACCGTCGCGATCTCGGCGGCGATCGGCGTCGGTGTGGTGAGCAACGCGTACACCACCGCGAACACGACCCCGAACGTCCTCTACGACCTGCTGCTCGGCGGCATCCTCACCAGCGCCATCGTCCCGGTGCTGGTCCGTGCCTCGAAGGAGGACCCGGACGGCGGGGACGGCTTCGCGTCATCCCTGGTCACCCTGACGGTTCTCGGCCTCGGCGCGGCCGTGGTCCTCGGGATGATCCTCGCGCCCGAGATCATCGGCATCTACATGCACGGCAACGATCCCGCCAAGAGGGCGCTGGCGACGGACCTGCTGCGCTGGTTCATGCCCCAGGTGCTCTTCTACGGGGTCGGCGCGGTGCTCGGGGCGATCCTCAACACCAGGCAGTCCTTCGCCGCGCCCATGTTCGCGCCGGTGCTGAACAACCTGGTGGTCATCGCGACCTGTGTGGCGTTCTTCCTCGTCCCGGGCGACCGCCCGCCGACGGTGGACGGGATCACCGGTGCCCAGACCTTCGTCCTGGCCGGCGGAACCACCCTCGGCGTGATCATCATGACCGTTGCGCTGCTCCCGACCGTGCGTGCCGTCGGCTTCCGCTACCGGCCCCGCCTCGACCTGCGCCACCCGGGGCTGCGGTCGGCCTACCAGCTCGCGGGCTGGACGCTGCTCTACGTCCTGGTCAGCCAGGTCGGCTTCGCGGTGATCACCAATCTGACGAACGACAAGCACAGCGAAGTCACCACGATCTACCAGAACGCCTACCAGCTCTTCCAGCTCCCCTACGCGATCATCGGCGTCTCGGTGGTCACCGCGCTGCTCCCCCGGATGAGCAACCACGCGGCCGCCGGCAAGACCGCGCTCGTCCGCGAGGACCTGTCGACCGCGACCCGGATGACGGTCACCGCGATCGTTCCGTCCGCCCTGTTCCTGCTGGCACTGGGCCGCCCGATCGCCGTGACGATCTTCAACCACGGCGCGGTCGACGTCGCCGGCGCGGTACGGATCGGCGACTCCCTGAGCGCCTTCGCCATCGCACTCGTGCCCTTCGCCCTGTTCCAGGTGCAGCTGCGGGCCTTCTACGCCTACCGGGACAGCCGCACCCCCGCGCTGGTCAACATCGGCGTGGTCGCGACGAACATCGTCGCCGCCCTCGTGATGTCCCACGTGGCGGCACCGGAGCATCGCGCGGTCGTGCTGCCGCTCGGTTTCGCCCTCGCCTACATGATCGGCCTGGTCGCGACGACCGTCCTGCTGCGGCGCAAGCTCGGCGGCATCGACGGCAACCGCGTCGCCCGGGTGACGACCCGGGTGAGCGTGACCGCCGGCATCGGCGCCGTGCTGGCCAGCGTCATCGCGGACGTCGTCCGCGACCTGCTCGGGCACGGCTGGCTCGGGTCGGGGATCGCGGTCGTCATCGGGCTCGTCGTCGGCGGGCTCGCCTTCGTCGTGATCTCCGTGCGCAGCGGGCTCTACGAGATGACGGCACTGATGCGGATGGTCGGCGGCAAGCTCGGCGCGGACCGGCGCGGACCGGCCCGCCAGGGTGGCACGTCCCCGGGCGGGACGGGCAAGAGTGGCAAGGGCGGCACGTCCCCGGGCGGACGTCCAGCGGCCAGCCGGTCGTCGGGGCCGGCCAGGGTCCCCGCGGATCACGATCGTGCCCGCGAGCCGCGTGAACCGCGGGTACGGCGGGAACAGCGCGGGCGCGATGCCGGCGGGCGCGATGCCGGTGGGCGCAATCCCGGTGGGCGCAATCCCGGTGGCAGCCGCGGCGGCGGTAGCGGAGGTGGCAGCCGCGGCGGCGGTAGCGGAGGTGGCCGCACCGGCGGCGGTGACGGACGCGGATCGCGGGGGTCGTCCGGAGGCCGCGGCGGACCCCCCGACCCGCGGCGCCGTCCCCGCTGACCTGGAATCCCGCGCACGCTGGCCGGGATGCCCGCCACCGAGGACCCGGCCGGGAGTCGTCCCCGCACGAGCCGGCAGGCGGCAGCGGGAGCGGTGCGCCAGGTCAGACCTGGTGGCCCACCGGCATCGACCTGGCGGTTCGTGTCCACCTACCGCACGGCCCCCGACCGGGGATCCCGCGCCGTCACACAGCACCAATATTTCACTGCAAAGGGGGCAAAAGGGGGCGCCGGGGTTCCTTGGCAATCCGCAAGAGTTGAGGATTTTGGTTGCGGGAACGACCACGATCCTCAACTCTTGCCCGGCAGCAGCCACAGCCCGAAGCCCGGGACCCCGCGGACAGGCTCCCCCGCGATCAGAATCCTCAGGACTTGCCCGGCAGCGACGGCTGACGGCTGACGGCGACGGCTGACGGCGACGGCTGACGGGTGGCTGCTCGGCCCCTACGCGGCTGTGGACGACACACCGACAGGCCGCCTCATCCCGACGGACCGACCACGACCGGCCAGATGCGATCTGCCCGATACACCCGATTCGTCCGGCAAGGCGCGAGCGCGGCGGAGACCTCGACCAAGCGGGTCCGCGAGAAGCAGCCGTGGGCTGCCACACCACTTCCGCGACCTCCGGTGATGGCAACCCCGCCCGTGAGACAACTAAAGGTAGTTCTCGCGCGACGATCTGTCGAAAATATGCCGGCCATCGGCGGGGATCGGGTACCAAGAGAAGCCAACCGGAAACGCCAGAAACCTCGCCCGCTCCGAGTCGAGGGCATGTTCTCGACCCGGTCACACCGGTCCCGGTTTCCGTGGCCGTTACCTGGGCGGACGCGGTCACTCGGTGCGTCAACCTGGCTTGTCTGGAGACATCCGCAAGATGGCAGGGCTGGCCTCGTACACTGAACACGCTGTGCGCGGGCCCCGCCCAACGTCGCCGGTGAACCAGGCGCAGCACCCAGGCTTGGGGCACCTTGGGTGCCCTACGTCTGACAAGGCGACGGAGGGTGCCCGGGTGTTCGTTCGCAGTGGTGGAACGCTGGGCGGATCCTCTGCCCGGTTCGGGTGGGGTGGCCCACCGGCGGGTATGCGGACGACGGAGGCACTGTGGTCGACGGAAGCAACCGACCGCAGGGCGCGGACGTCGATAACAGCGTGACCAACGATGCACCGGCGCACCTGCCCGCCAGCACCGCCGTCCTCGCCGAATCGGTTCTCGACCGGCGCTACCGGCTGCTCGCGCCGCTGAACACCCGCGGCCCGGTCACACTTTGGCGGGGCGACGACAACGTTCTCGCCCGGCCGGTGGCGGTGCGCATCGTCGAGCACCCGGACAGCTCCGGCGATCCCGGGTCCGAGGCCGACCAGGCTGCCCTCGAGGAGGTCGCCGAGGCGCTGCTGAAGGCCGCGATCAGCTCGGGCCGGCTGGTTCATCCCGGTGCCGCGTCCACCTATGACGCGACGACGACCACCACCGGGTCGACCCGCATCTCCTACGTCGTCTCGGAATGGGTGGAAGGGCGCACGCTGCGCCAGCTCGCCGCCGAGGGCCCGCCGCGACCCGAGCAGGCGGGGGCCATCGTGCTCGCCGCCGCCCGGGTCCTGGCCGCGGCGCACGAGCGCGGGATCCACCACGGCGGGCTCAACCCGGGCGATGTCATCGTCTCCGGCCACGGCACCGTGAAGGTTGTCGATCTTGAGATCGGCGGCATCCTGGCCGGGCTGGACGGTTCGGCCACCGGCGCCGAGCCGACCGTCGGCGCCGGCGCGGGTGCGGGTGCGGACGGCGACGCGAGCTCGGGCTCGGAGGCGAACGGCGGCGACGGGGCGGGCACCGGCTCCGCCGGGGACCTGGCGGACGTACGTGCCCTCGGCGCGCTGCTCTACGCGGGCCTGACCGGCGCGTGGCCGCTGCTCGGCGAGCACGCCCTGCCGGCGGCCCCGACAGCCAACGGGCGGCTGCGGACGCCCAGGCAGGTCAACCCCGCGGTCCCCCGTGACCTCGACGCGATCGCGCTGGCGACCCTCGGCGACGAGCGGGCCGGCGCACCCATCACCACCGCCGCCGAGCTGGTCGCCGAGCTGGAGGCGGTCAGCCCCGTCGACCAGGTGCTCGACACCGGTCTGATGAGCCTCGGCGACGAGGGCCCGGCCAGCACTGAGGCGATGCCGGTGGACGGCTACGGCCCGGCCACCGGCGACTACCAGGACCCGTCCGGCTACGGCGGCTACGACAGCGGCCCGAACAGCTACGGCAGCCGAGATGGCTACGGCGGCCGGGCCGACTATGACAACCGCGGCGGCTACGGCAACCGCGGCGATTACAACAGCCGCGGTGACTACGACAACCGCGGCGGTTACGACAGCCGAGGCGGTTACGACAGCCGGAGTGACTACGGCAACCGGGGCGGCTACCCCGGCCCGGGCGGCGGCGGTTACGGCGGCGCGGGCAGTCCTGCTGGTGCCACGGGCGGCGGCTACGACCGCCGGGGCTACGACCAGACCGCCCACCTGGGCCGCGGTGGCCACGACCAGACCGCCTACGAGGAGCGCGGGTACGGCGCAGGCGTCGGGGGCGGGGGCGGTTACGACCGCGGCGACGAGCGCGAGCGTGGCTACGACGGCTACCCGTCGCAGCGCGGTCCGTCCGAGCCGCGCCGGCACCCGGACGACAGCGGCCGGATCCCGCCGCCCGACGGGGTCCGCGGCGGCTCGACCGCCCGGCGCGTCCTGCCGTGGCTGGCGCTCGCCGTGGTCGTCGTCCTCGTCGCCGTCGTCGCCGTGATCGCACTGAATAACAAGGACAACAAAACTCCTGGGACGGACCCCGGCACCAGCCCGTCGTCGACGGCGAATATCGCGACCGGCGCGAAGATTGACATCGCGGGCGTCACCGCCTTCGACCCTCCGCCAGGTGACGGCGAGGAGAACAACGACTCGGTCTCGAAGGCAACGGACGGCGACCCGACGACCGAGTGGACCACCAGCGCATACAACGCGCGGATCCCACCCGCGCAGTTCGGTGGGATCAACAAGACCGGTGTCGGTCTCCGGTTCACCTTCAACGAGCCGGTCGCGCCCAGCGAGGTGAGGGTCAGGATCGGCTCGCTGGCTCCGGTCTCCTTCGAGCTGCGGGCTGGCGACAACGAGGACAATGACATCAGTGCCTATCCCATCGTCGGCGCCCCACAGCAGGACAAGTCCGGCGAGGTTCCGATCACGCTGCCGTCCGACCAGCAGAAGCACAAGTACTGGGTGCTGTGGCTGACCAACCTGCCCGCGGGCGCGGACGGGAAGCCCAAGGGCTCGGTCGCTGAGGTCGAGTTCAGGCGCTGATCGACTCGCGGCGGCGGTGCTGGAGTGACGGTGAACCCGTCTGCGGCGGGGCGGGCGGAGTCCCCGCCTGACAGCCGCCCCGGCGCGCGCGAGAACGCTGTGCCCGGGCCCGCGGCGGCAGCGAATGCTGGTGTGGCGGCGGACGCCGACGCGCTCCGTCGGCATGTGGCCGGCGATCCGGAGGCGTTCGGGGAGCTGTTCCGCGCCCACGCGGACCGGCTGTGGGCGGTCGCGTTCAACCTGCTGAGCGACGCGGAGGAGGCGGCGGACGCCGTCCAGGAGGCGATGCTCTCCGCGCACCGCCGGGCCGCCGACTTCCGCGGCGAGGCGGCCGTCGGGACGTGGCTGCACCGCATCGTCACCAACGCGGCCCTCGACCGCCTGCGCCGCCGGGCGGCGCGCCCGACCGTGCCTCTTCCGTCGTCTCCCGACGGCCTTCCCCGCGAGCCGGTGGACGTCCGCGATGCGATCACCGACCACGACACCCGGATGGACATCCAGACCGCGCTCGGCATGCTTCCCATCACACTGCGCGCCCCGGTCGTGCTGGTGGACATCGAGGGCCGACCGGTCGCCGAGGTCGCCCAGCTGCTGGATATACCGGTTGGAACGGTCAAAAGCCGCTGCGCGCGGGCCCGTGCCCAACTCGCTGTGCATCTCGGACATCTCGCCCCCGAAAGAGCACCCCGGCCCCCCGGCGGGAACCAGCCGGCGCCCCCTTCCGTCTCAGATGTGGGACGGCGTGACGCGCCGGACGGATCCAAAGGCCAGGCCGCAGGCTCAGGGGCGGGCGACAACACGAACCCGACCCCCCGCAGGGCCGGTCGACTGACTCGCCGGAGGAGGTGATCGACGGTGATGACGGACGAGCACGGCACCCAGGACTCTGATCCGGGCTGGCACCTCACGGGCCCCGGCGATGCCGATGATTCCGGCTGTTCCGACCTCATGGGCGGCGCAGGCGGTGCCGGTACCGGTGGAACTGGCGGTGTTGGCGGAACCGGTGCCGGCGGTCCGGGCCAGGCCGGCCAGGGACGGGCCTGGCGGCGGGACGCCCATCCCGACATCGAGGCGCTCGACGCCTACCTCGACACCCATCCCGATCCACAGGGCCCCGGTGCGCCCTCCGGCATCACCGCGAGCCGGGTGGACCGCCACCTCCGCTCCTGCACCGTCTGCCAGGAGACGCTGACCGCACTGCGCCGGGTCCGGGCCGAGCTTGCCCAGCTGGCCAGAATGACGATGCCGGAAGATGTCGCCGAGCGGATCCAGGCGGCCCTCACCGCGCGCTCCGGTGCCGTGGCATCCTCCGACAGGGCCGCGGGCCGTCCGGCCGGCACCGACCCCGCTGGCGGCCTCGGCGACGCCGCTGACGTCCCGGCAGCCGACATCACACCCGCGGGTATCCGGCGGATGAGCTTCGTGGACGGGGCCTCAGGCTCCCGGTCCGGATCCCGGCGGAACGGTGCCGGTGGGCGCCGCGGCCGGCCAGCGGGGAACCGCGGTAGCGGTGCTCGGGACTGGATCTCCATCGCGGCCGCGTGCGTGGCGCTGGTCGCCTTCGGCGCCGCCGTTCTCGCCGTGCGCGGGCTCACCTCCGGGACCAGCGCGGAGACCACGGCTGACGCCGCCGTCGCCGCCGCCAACCCGGCGGAGGCGGGCACCTTCGGCGCAGCCGCCCAACCGCAGCGCGAGGCACTGCCCACAGCCGCCTCGTCCGCGGCGAACGAGACGACTGCCGCCGGTGGAGCGTCGGCTGCCGGCGATGGCTGGGTGCTCGTCGCCGACACCGACGAGGTCCTGCGCCCCGCCGGCGTCATCGCCCACGGCCAGCAGCTGCTCGCGGGCCAGCTCGCGATGACACGGCTCGCCTGGTCCGCCCTGGGCACCCGATCCGGCTCGCCGGAAGCCGCCGCGCCGGCGTCCGGCGCCACCACCTGGGCCGCCACTGCCGTCTCCCCTCCTCCGACCACCGGCGCCGCCGATCAGGCCGCCGGTGCCGACCAGGTGTTGGCGACGACGCCTGAGTCGCTGGCCCGGGTGTACGACACTCCGCAGCTGCGAATGTGCTACGAAACCCTCTCGGCGCAGACCGGCGGCTCCGTCCTCGCGCTCGACCGGGTGCGTTTCGACGACCAGCAGGCGATCATGCTCGTGCTCTCGGTCGCCGGGCAGCCGACCGTCGCCCACCTCGTCGTCATCGACGCGCACTGCGGATCCGTCCCGGTTCCGGGTGCCGTCTGGTACAGCGTGAACGCGAAACGTGGTTAGCGGTTCGAGCGCCGCCGCACAGCCCGCGCACCCGGCGGGCGGGTGAGCCGCCCAGCCACCCGACCGGCCCGGCGTGCCGACGTCACATCGAGGTGGCGGGCCACTGCGATCCACTGCTGGAATCAGCGACAGTCGCGCGCGGTTATGCGGGCAGGCGTCAGTACCTGAAAGATCTGAAGTACCGAAGAACTGAAGTACCGAAGTACCGAAGTACCGAAGAGAAGTCGAACCGAACAGGGCGAGGCGAGGGACGTCGGCGGCAGCGCCGCCGGCGATCATGAAGGGAGCGGGTGTGGCAGCCCAGGGCAAGGACCAGGCGGTCCCGACCGCCGGGACCGAACGTTCCGGGGAGCGGGTCCTGGACGTCGTCATCATCGGATCCGGCCCGGCCGGGTACACCGCGGCGATCTACACCGCCAGAGCGAACCTGCGGCCGGTGGTGTTCGAGGGCGCAGTCACCTCCGGTGGCGCGCTGATGACCACGACCGAGGTCGAGAACTTCCCCGGCTTCCCCGAGGGCATCCAGGGGCCGGAGCTCATGGGCAACCTGCGCGCCCAGGCGGAGCGTTTCGGCGCCGAGCTCATCCCCGACGATGTCACCGAGGTCGACCTGACCGCCAACCCGAAGGTGGTCAAGGTCGGTGAGGAGACCTACCTCACCCGGTCCGTCATCGTCGCCACCGGCTCGGCCTACAAGAAGCTCGGGATCGAGCACGAGGACCGGCTGCTCGGCCGCGGTGTGTCCGCCTGTGCGACCTGTGACGGCTTCTTCTTCCGGGACCACGACATCGTGGTCGTCGGCGGCGGCGACTCCGCGATGGAGGAGGCGACGTTCCTCACCCGGTTCGCGAAGTCGGTGACGATCGTGCATCGGCGCGACAAGCTGCGCGCGAGCGTGATCATGCAGGAGCGCGCCTTCGCCGACCCGAAGATCAAGTTCCGGTGGAACTCGGAGGTCGCGGAGGTTCTCGGCGACGACAAGGTGACGGGCGTCCGGCTGCGCGACACGGTCACCGGCGCGACCGACGAGATTCCCGTGACGGGCCTGTTCGTGGCGATCGGCCACACGCCCCGGACGGAGCTGGTCGCCGACCAGCTCGAGCTCGACAAGGAGGGCTACGTCAAGGTGGCCCACCCGACCACGGCGACCAACATTTCCGGCGTGTTCGCCTGTGGCGACGTGGTCGACCACACCTACCGCCAGGCGATCACGGCCGCCGGCACCGGCTGCTCGGCGGCGCTGGACGCCGAGCGCTACATCGCCGGCAGCGAGGGCGTCGCCGACCCGACCGCCGTCGCCGCGCGGGTGCCGGATCCCGCGCTGGCCAGCTGAACCGCGCCGGCGAGCTGAACCACGCTGGCCACCTGGCCCGGGCTGGCCGCTCGGAAGGGCGGGCCATCCGGGCGGAGGAGTACCCCATCCGCCCGGTTTAGCCAGACAATTGGCTGGCCGACGGGGGAGGAGCGCCACCCCCGTAGAACAGCAGGCAGGCCGCCAGCTACCGGCGGCCGCCACACACAGGCATCAAAGACAGCGAAGACCAGGAACGACCCGAGGAGAACCCCATGGCAGGTGCAACCGGTGTGGTGACGGACGACACGTTCGCCACCGAGGTACTGAAGAGCGACAAGCCGGTGCTGGTTGACTTCTGGGCCGAGTGGTGCGGCCCGTGCAAGATGGTCGCCCCGGTGCTCGAGGAGATCGCCAAGGAGCACGGCGAGAAGCTGCGGATCGTCAAGCTCAACATCGACGACAACCCGCAGGTCGCCCGCGAGTACCAGATCATGTCAATTCCGACCATGGCGGTGTTCGTCAACGGCGAGGTCGACCGGACCATCGTCGGGGCGAAGCCGAAGGCGGCGCTGCTGCGCGATCTGGCTGCCTACGTCTGAGCGGAGCCTCGCCGCGCCGTTTCGCCGCGGGCATGACGGCTCCGCGGAGCCGTTGATCCAGCGTCAGCGGCAACACCGGCACGCACCGGCCGCACCAACAGCAACGGCCCGTTCCCTGTGGAGCGGGCCGTTGCTGTTGCGGCAGGTTCCGCGACCACAGGTGACATCCTCGGCACTCCTGGTGGACGCAGCCCGCCACCAGAGGTGGGCCGGACCGGCAAGTGCCCTCCACGGGGCTGTACGGGCCGTGGACATGATCGATTGATGGATGCAGCCCGGTACCTGGGCCCGGCCCGTTACCCTCGCTCACGGCTGGTAACAGGCGGCCGTCACACCGCGCGGACGGCGTCACGTGGGCCGGCGAATCCGTCGCGGGCAGCCGAAAGCCGTCGCGGAGCGGGAAAACCGGACGTTGGGGATCGCAGCCCTCGCGGACCAGCGGCGATGCCCTAATCTGATGGCGGGATTCGGCGGCCGAACCGGTTCGACGCTGGTTGACGGTTCGATGAACGCACATTCGAAAGGTGCTCATTCGTGAAGCTGCTGCGCCTTGGTGACCGTGATCCCTCCGTAGCCGAGGCACGGGCAGCTTTCATCCACCTCGGTTTCCTGCCGGTCGCACCGCGCCAGGCCGCCGTGGCGGACAACGCGCCAATCACCGCGACCGGGCCGGCCACCGCTACCACCGCCGGGGCCGCCGAGCCTGCGGAGCCTGGCGGGCAGACCGGGGCCACCGAGGCGGAGCGGTCGGCCGCAGCGACCGAGCCGGCTGCCGCGACCGAGCCGGCGGTGACGGCTGACCTGTTCGACCGCGAGCTCGACAACGCGGTCCGGGCCTTTCAGCAGAGCCGGGGACTCTCCGTCGACGGCATCATCGGCCCCGACACGTTCCGGGCCATCGAGGAGGCTCGGCGCCGCCTGGGTGACCGGCTCCTCTACTTCAGCGTGACGCACCCCTTCGTCGGCGACGACGTCACCGCGTTGCAGGAGCGCCTGTCGAACATGGGGTTCGACGTCGGCCGTGCCGACGGAATCTTCGGCGCCCGCACCGACGTCGCCGTCCGCGACTTCCAGCGCAACCGCGGGCTCGACCCGGACGGCCTGTGCGGCCCGCGGACGCTTCGTGAGCTCAAGCGGCTGGAGCGCACCGTCACCGGCGGCCGCCCGGACGTCCTGCGTGAGTCGGTGCGTCTGCTGGCCCGTGGGCCGTCCCTGCTCGGCATGGTCGTCGCGATCGACCCCGGCCATGGCGGCGACGACCCCGGTGTCACGAGTGGTCCGCTGTGCGAACGCGATCTGATGGCGGACCTGGCGTCCCGGCTGGAGGCGCGCCTGCTCGCCTCCGGGCTCGAGGCGCATCTGGTCCACGGTCCACACGAATCCCCGTCCGAGGCGGAGCGCGCCGCACGCGCGAACGAGATCGGCGCCGACCTCCTCGTCTCGCTGCACGTCGACGCGAGCAGCTCAGCCCAGGCGCAGGGCGTCTCGACGTACTACTACGGGCACGCACGCGGGTCGTCCGCCGTCGGTGAGCGCTTCGCCCTGCTGGTCCAGCGAGAGATCATCTCGCGGACCGACATGGTCGACTGCCGGGCCCATCCCAAGACCTGGGAGCTGCTGCGCCGTACCCGCATGCCCGCGGTGCAGATCGATCTCGGCTATCTCACCAACGCCCATGACGTGGCCGCTCTGGCGTCCACCGAGTTCCGGGCCGCGGTGGCGGAGGCGCTGCTCGCAGCGACGCAGCGACTGTTCCTCCCGCCGGAGCAGGACCCACCGACGGGTCAGCTCCGGGTGCCGCGCATCGCGGCCCGAACCTGACCGACGGGCCGGAACGCGCCGCAGCCGGGTGAGCGGCGGCCTGAAGATCTGAGGATTGTCGTTGTCCTGTCGACCACGATCCTCAGATCTTGCCCGGCAGCAGCGACAGCCCCGGCTACGACCCGAGGCGGGCCACCACCCAGAACCCACCCGCTCCGCGGCGACTCCCCCCTGCTCGGCCTACTCGGCTGCCCCGCCGACTTCGCCGTTCGACCGCTTCGCCGCGCTGCCGATCGTGCCGCTCCATCCCACCCGACACCGCTCTGCTGCCCGACACCGCTCTGCTGCCCGACACCGCTCTGCTGCCCGACACCGCTCTGCTGCCCGAAACCACTCCGCTACCCGAAACCACTCCGCTGCCTGACACCCTCGGCGGCCCCGCCGCCGCTCCGCTGCTCAGCGCCGGCTTCCAGCACTCGGCGCCGCCACCGAAACGTGCCGCTACCGGGTATCGGACACCGCTCCCCTGCAACGCACGCCGTGGCGCGGTCCGCAACGCCCACCCGGCAAAGTTTCACGTGGAACACCTCACGGCGTGCCCGTCGCCATCCATCCCGGCAGGCGTCCTAGGCTGTCGGAAGTAAGCGATAGTTCCGGCCGGACAAGGCTGTCCGAACCGCTGGGAGGCGTAGCTCGATGAGTCGACGGATCGCGAACATCACGCTCGACAACATCGACGACATACCGCTTCCATGTCGGCGATGCGTCTTCTGGGAACTCGATCCAGTCGCTCGCAGCCGCGCGGAGGAAGCCGGCGCCACGGACATCGAGAAAGAAGCCTGGGTCTCCGCCGCCCTCCTCGAATGGGGCAGCTGCGGAAAAATCGCTTATGTCGACGACGTCCCGGCGGGCTTTGTGATGTTCGCGCCGCCGGCGCACGTACCCCGCTCGGTGGCGTTTCCGACCAGTCCGGTCAGCCCGGACGCGGTGCTGCTGATGACGTCCCAGATCGTCGAGGAGTTCACCGGCCAGGGTCTGGGCCGGGTGCTCGTCCAGGCGGTCGCGAAGGAAATCACCCGACGCGGCTACCGGGCGATCGAGGCCTTCGGAGACCTGAAGGGTTCCGACACCCGCTGCGTGGTGCCAGCCGACTACCTGCTCGCCGTCGGGTTCAAGACCGTCCGGCCGCATCATCGCTGGCCCCGCCTGCGCCTGGAGGTCAAGAACGCGGTGAGCTGGCGTGAGGACGTCGAGGTGGCCCTGGAGCGTCTCCTGGGGTCCATGAGTCCCGAAGGCGTGCTACGCGGCCAGGTGAACCCGGTTCCCGGGGCGATCTGAGCCGACTTCCGCCGCCCGTCAGGGCCGGCGTCGGGCGTGGGCGGGCTTCTCGGAGCCGGCGCGGGCGGGCCGCTCGGAGTCTCGTGGCCGAATCCGGTCCAGCCGGGATCCGAGCCGAGGTGATGACTCCGAGGGCCCCCGTCCAGTCAGGAGATCGTCGAGTCGGGGGACATGGCCTCGACGATGCGTTCAAGGTCTTCCAGCGTGGCGAACTCAACGGTGATCCGGCCCTTGTTGCGGCCCATGTCCACCTTGACCCGGGTCTCCAGCCGGTCGGCGAGCCGGTCGGCGATCTGGGTCAGTGCCGGGACAGGGGAGCGCGGCTTGCGCGGAGCACGCTTGCGCGGACCTTCCTCGCCCAGAGCCACGATCTCCTCGACCGCCCGGACGGACAGGCCCTCCGCGACGATCCGGGTCGCCAGCCGGTCCTGGGCATCGGCGTCGTCCAGGGAGAGCAGGGCGCGGGCGTGCCCGGCCGACAGCACTCCGGCAGCGACCCGCCGCTGGACCGCCGGCGGCAGGCCCAGCAGGCGGATGGTGTTCGTGACATGCGAACGAGAACGCCCCAGCCGCCCGGCGAGCTCCTCGTGGGTCGCGCCGAAGTCCCGCAGCAGCTGCTCGTAGGCAGCCGCTTCCTCCAGCGGATTGAGCTGCTGGCGATGCAGGTTCTCCAGGAGCGCGTCGCGCAGCATGGCGTCGTCCGCGGTCTCCCGCACGATGGCGGGGACCTGGTCGAGCCCGGCCAGCCTCGACGCGCGCCAACGGCGCTCGCCCATGACGAGCTCGTACCGGCCTGGAAGCAGCTCACGCACCACGATCGGCTGCAGCAGGCCGACTTCCTTGAGGCTCTCGGCCAGCTCCGCCAGCGCGTCCTCGTCGAAGTGGTTGCGAGGCTGGCGCGGGTTGGGTGTGACCGAGTCCAGCGGGATCTCACGGAAGACCGCCCCCGCGACCGGAGCGGGGGCGTAGCCGCGGTCCGCGGACATCGACTGGTAGGCGTCCGTGCTTTCGGCGGCCGCGGGAATGAGCGCTCCGAGCCCACGGCCGAGGCCGCCTCGCCGCGCTGTCATCGACGGGCTCCGTTCGGGGCGCCGTAGCCGTCAGCCGCCTCATAGCCGTCAGCCGGGCCGTAGCCGTCAGCCGGGCCACCGCGATGGTCCGCGGGACCGTAGGGTGCGCCCGCCGCATGCCGCTCAGTCGGCCCGTGCGCGACGAAACCAGCAGCACCGGGATGTCCGGCGGGGGAGTGGCCACTCGTCGCCCCAGCGGCGTTCGGGGCTGCCGCAGCGGGCGCGCCGGCGCCGACCCCTGGCCCGGGATCGGCCCGAGACGCGGGATCGGCCGCGGACCGGGCATCACCCACCGGCGGAGCTCCACCGGCCAGCCCACCGCCGCGCGGCCCGCGGTCGGCCCCGCGCTCGGCGAGCTCCCGCGCCGCCGCGAGGTAGGACAGCGACCCACGGGACGCCGGGTCGTAGGTGAGGGCGGACTGCCCGTAGCTCGGCGCCTCGGCCAGCCGCACGTTACGCGGGATCGTGGTGTTCAGGACCCGATCCCCGAAATGCTCTTTGACCTCGTGCACAACCTGGTCCGCGAGGCGGGTGCGCGAGTCGTACATGGTCAGCAGGATGGTCGACAGCCGGAGCTCCTGGTTGAGATGTGCCTGGACCAGCTCGACGTTACGCAGTAGCTGACCGAGGCCCTCCAGCGCGTAGTACTCGCACTGGATCGGGATCAGGAGCTCACGGGCGGCGACCAGCGCGTTGACCGTGAGCAGGCCGAGTGATGGCGGGCAGTCGATGAGGACATAGTCGACCTCGTTGCGCATGCCCTCGATGGCCCGCCGCAGCCGGGTCTCCCGCGCGACCAGGGAGACCAGCTCGATCTCCGCACCCGCGAGGTCGATGGTGGCCGGCGCGCAGAAGAGCCCTTCGGCCTCTCCGGACTGCACGACGATCTCGTCAAGCGGACGGTCGCCGACCAGGACCTCGTAGATCGAGGGTGTCCCGGAGCGGTGGTCCACTCCCAGCGCGGTCGAGGCGTTGCCCTGGGGGTCCAGGTCCACCACGAGCACCCGGATGCCGTGCATGGCCAGTGCGGCCGCGAGATTGACGGTGGTCGTCGTCTTGCCGACGCCACCTTTCTGGTTAGCGACGGTGATGATGCGCCGCCGGTTGGGTCGCGGGAAAGGTCGTCGTCGTTCCATCGTCAGTGCTTCCACCGCCGCTGCTGCCGCCGCTCCGATCGGGGTCGATGAATCGAGAGGGTCCAGCCCCGGGAATCCGGACCCACCGCCCGGTGACGTCCCATATGTCAGGCCTCCTCGATCCGTCGACGCTGCTTCAGGTGCCGTCGCCGTCTGGTAAGGAATCGCTGTTTCACGTGGAACGTGACCGCCCACGTGCCGGTCGATCAGGAGTTCCCTCCCGTACTCGCCGTGGCTGTGTCGCCCGTCTGGCCTGCCGGTCATCCGTGCCGCGCCGTCCCCTCCCGCCGTCCCCACGGGCCGCCGCGACGGTACGCGTCGCGCGGAGCACGCGGGTGGGTTCCTCCACCAGGTCAGCTCCGCACGTCACGACGTCCACCTCGCGCCAACCCTGGGAATCGAGATCACTACGCGCCGCCTGCAATTCCTCAAGGATTCGCGAGCCGCGTAGTGCAAGCATGACACCGCCTGAACGGGTCATCGGCAGCAGTACCGCGCCAAGGCGGCCGAGTGGAGCCACCGCGCGGGCCACGGATACGTCGAAATCGCGGTGTGGCGGACGCTGTGCGAGGTCGGGTGCCCGACCGCGCACCACTTCAATCTGTTCTTCCAGGCCAAGTTGTGCCACAACTTCGCTCAGGAAGCGACACCTTCGTTCCATTGGTTCGAGCAGGGTGACCCGCAGGTCCGGTCGGGCCAGGGCGAGGGG
Organism: Parafrankia sp. EUN1f; assembly: GCF_000177675.1. Lineage (GTDB taxonomy): Bacteria > Actinomycetota > Actinomycetes > Frankiales > Frankiaceae > Parafrankia. Next base: position 1,016 of record NZ_ADGX01000097.1, on the reverse strand, counting down.
AACACCGGGCAGCCCGGCGCCGCTGCCGACGTCCACAACCTCAGGCACCCGTCCGGATGCGCCCGGGAGGTCGGCGGCGGTGGGAACAGCCTCGGCGAGCACCGCGGAGTTCAGCAGATGCCGGGACCACAACCGGCCCGTCTCACGCGGGCCGATCAGGCCTCGCTCCACGCCCGCCGTCGCCAGCAGCTCCGCGTACTGGACAGCCAGCTCCAGCCGGTCACCGAAGACGCGGGTCGCGGCATCGGGGACGACTTCGATCTCCTGGCTCGCCTCGATCGCCTCGGCCGCCTCGGCCGCGTCGGACCGCGCGTTCGCGGCGGTACCGGAATCCGGGAGGCCGTCGGCGGAGCCCGTCGGGGGAGTGCTCACCGCCCGACCTCCGTTGCGGCGCGGTGAGACGCGTCCCCCGAGCGGGTGATGCCGCGGAAGCCGGACTGGCCCGACAGGTTCGGGAGACCGCTCCGGTGGACTGCCTGGAAGCGCGCGAGGCGGGCCAGGTGGACCAGTTCGCCTCTAGTACTCCAGCCCGACTTCTGTGATCGTTTAGATCTGGTGGGTCATGGTTGGGTGGCGGGGCTGAGGAGGGACGCGGGTCCGGGAACGTAAGAGACCACCGGTGATCCTCGCGGTTTGTGACGACACGTGAAGATCAGCCGGCGGCCGTGTGCCCCAGCGTAGACCCCGACGGGTGGCTTGAAGCGTTCGAGGGGCTCGCGGGCCGGCTCGACCGCCGGTTCCGTCGGCCGGAGTCCCGTCGGCGGATGCGCCGGTTCCTGCGCGGTCTGATGGCCGGGCTGCCTCGGGTGAACTGCTGGACGTTGGCCGAGTACGCCGGGGAGGCCTCACCGGGTGGGATGCAGCATTTCCTGGCCGAGGCGGTGTGGGACGACGACGGTCTGCGCGCTGACCTGCGTGACTACGTCGTCGAACGGTTCGGCGACCCCGAGGCGGTGTTCGTCTTCGACGAGACCGGCGACGTGAAGAAGGGATCGATGACCGTCGGTGTCCAGCGC
>NZ_ADGX01000098.1 GCF_000177675.1 Parafrankia sp. EUN1f | reverse complement strand
ACCGAAATCCTCACTTCTTGCGGATTTCCAAGCGACCCCGCACCCCATTTTCCCCTATTAGGGAGAATGGCCTGGCAGAAGCGCAACCCGAGCGGCCGCCTGAAGCCGCAACCCAAAGCGTTGAGGCGTGGACCGGGAGGCCGCCCGCCAGCGGTTGTTGCTGGCTGTCGGCGGGACGCGGGGTAACCCGCATTCCCGCCGAGGTTCGCCAGAACCGCAGGCTCCGCTGGCACCCCCGAAACCGACGGGGCCTCAGAGCACAGGCGAGATCACGCGGCCACGATCGTTGCCGCAAAGGCGACCCGGTGATCCTTTGCCCAGGGCGGCCCCAGCGTTGCCCGTGGTCGGCGCAGCACCTCATCCGTGCGCTCACCCAGTACGCGGACCGCTTCAGCCTCAACGGTTCTCGGGTCATAGAAATGGATCGCCCAGCCGCGGTTGCGCGCCACGTCGGCGAGCACCTGCCGGTACATGATGGCGTCGGCACGGCTCTCGTACGGGACGCGTCGTTGCACGGCGATGTCGGCCGGGAAGCTGGCCGGCCAGGTCCGCAGCGAGAGCGAGGTGATCGGTGCGGGCAACGCCGCGGCCAGCTCGTCCAAGGCCCCCGAAGCGGCCCGGACCACGCAGGCGCGGACATCGGCCACCAGGGCCGCGAGTTCGGTGTCGCGCAGCGGCTCCCCCGACCGGTGGAGCTGGTGAGGACCGCCAGCGTGGTGGATCGGCGCCACCGGCATGCCTGGTTCGATCAGCTCGATCCGCCGACGGTCCACGACCTGATGGTCCGCCGTAGCCGTGACAACCACAGCCCAGCCGAGATGATCGGCGGTGCCCAGAAGCATGGCGGTCATCGTGCCACCCTGCGCGGGAACAGATCGGCCAGCCCCGGTCGGGCGATCGCTCGCCTGTTCGCGATTCCTACATCAGCCCGCGACGTCCTCAGGTTCCCAGCGCAGCAGGTCGCCCGGCTGGCAGTCGAGCGCCTCGCAGAGCGCGGCAAGGGTCGCGAAACGCACCGCCCTGGCGCGGCCGTTCTTGAGTACCGCCAGGTTGGCGGGAGTGATCCCGACGCGGTCCGCGAGCTCACCCACGGACATCTTCCGCCTGGCCAGCATGACGTCGATGTCGACGGCGATCGGCATCAGATCACCGCGTCCAGCTCGGCCTGCATCCGCGCCGCCTCGACGTCGCGCGCGACGGCCTGGGCAAGCAGCATCCGCAGCACGAGGACGATGAGCGCGACCCCCAGGATGGCCACGCCGACCCCGCCCATGATGACGGTGACGCCCGGGTCGTCCCGCTGGCCCGGCGCATTGAGGCCCGTGACCGCGAACCACACGAGGGCAGCCGCCACGATCGCGCCGATCACGACGTCCACGTACCGGAAGGCGGCGTGGGAGAACACGGTTCCGCGTCGCACCATCGTCACCAGCCGCCCCACGCAGACCAGGACGACCTGGACCGACACCAGGCCCAGGATCGTGATCACGCGCAGCGGGGTCAGCGGGAGCGAGCCGTCCTCCGGGTCACTCCCGCTGACCAACGCCCACAGCATCCCTGCCTGTACGAACACGGTGCCGGCGAGCACCACCACGAGCACGGCGCGCAGCGCACCCACCGTCAGCTTTCCCACGACCCACCCCTCCATCGAGTCACGATGGGAATCTATCGAGTCTCGATAGATCACGCAAAGCCAGGGACGGAAGACAGGCGGCGGTGCCGCGCCGTGGCGGAACACCGCCGCCCCTCCCTTCCCTCGCTTCCCTCGCTTTCGGTGGCGGCCAGGTTCCGGCCCTGGCACTGGAGAACGCGGCGCGCTCATGGCGCGCTCGGTGGCGCGACATCCGGTCAGCCGTTCATGACTTCAGCGACCCGCACCCGGTCCGTCGTGGTGGTCTTCCGACCAGTCGAGGCCGCAGAACACCTTCACCCGCGGCCGAGTTCGGCGATGAGGAAGCGTGTGTCGAGCCACGGCCGGGTGGCCTGTCCGGTGAACGGGTCAGTCAGGTCGCGGCCGTAGCGGTCGGCGACCTCGGTGTCGTCGTCCTCGCGGACGGTCCAGCCATTCGGGTACAGCCACCGGGCCGGGTGCGGACGGGGCTCGGTGTTGAACAGCGATCGCGCCTCGATGCCGGACCGACGGCTGAGCTGCTCCAATGTCGCGGTGTCGGAGGCCAGACGGTCCAGGTCCGCGAAGCGATCCAGCGCGAGGCGGCTGCCGACGGCGGACAGCTGGTGGATCCGCCGCAGCAGGTGTTCCTCGGCGGCGGCGGGAAGGTAACCGAGCAGGCCCTCCGCGACCCACACGGTCGGCACCGTCGGAAGAAACCCCGCCGCGGTGAGCGCGCCCACCCAGTCCTCGCGCAGGTCGGTGCCGACCGCGACACGCCGACAGCCAGGCGCGGTCCGGGTACCGCGCAGCACGTCGTTCTTGAACGCGAGTACCTGCGGCTGGTCAAGTTCGTAGAGAGTGACGTCGGACGGCCAGGACAGTCTGAACGCCCGTGTGTCCAGGCCCGCGGCGAGCAGGACGACCTGGCCTGCGCCGGCGCGGACCGCGTCCAGGATGACGTCGTCGTAGAACCGCGAGCGCACGCCGATGAAGCGGGAGGTATGCAGCGACAGTTTGTGCTGGTCGCTCACCGGCTCCCCCTCGGCGGGCCAACGCAACGGGAACGGGACCGGCGAGTCCACCGCACCCAGGAACTCGGCCCCGAACGGGTCGTCGATGAGCGCGTCGGGCATCGACGACTCCACGCTCCGAGACGCGGCTATACCGAGGGCCGTGATGCCGGGACCGGTGACGATGTCCCAGGTCTGCTGCTCTGCCATGCCGTGATTCCCTTCAGCGTGGGGAAACTTCCGACACAGGATGGCGTCGCGCTGGCACATCGTGGCTCGACTCCACCGGACCGTGGCAGCCGTTCGCAAGCGTCTCGCCGCACCGCAGCGCCCTGCGGGAGCGCACCCGCATCATCGAGAGGCCTACGGCCGGGCCTTTCCCGCACAGCGCGGCCGTCTTCAGAGTCCAGCGAGCAGGCGTCGGTCACGCTGACGCCGGCAGCGCGGCCGGGCCGCTGACATCTACTGCGTCTAGGATTCGCTGCTTATCCGGTGGCATGCCTGAGCGGCGGAGCCTTCCTTCAGCAGCAGGCAGCGGACAGCCGATGCATGGGGGCGGCAGGTCGTGCACGTGGTACCGGACCACTGTGCCCCGGATGTCCGTCCAGAACGGGCCCGGACGTCCGGATGCCATCGGGCAGATCAGTCGTCGCGGGTCAGCTGCGGCTGCGGCCGCGCAGGACACGCAGCTCCAGGTCGTGCTCGATCACCGCGTCCTCCGCCGAGACGGGCAGCAGGTCGTAGGTGTGGTTGACGAAGTCGTTCACCCGGTTGGCGGGAAGCTCGATCAGCGCGTGCCCACCGGGGCTGGAGAGCTCGACGAGCAGCACCCGGCGGCGGTCCCGCACCATCGGCCGGACCCGGACGTCCCCCAGGCCGGCGCAGCGGCGGGCACCGTCGACGAAGAGCCGGCGGGCGAACGTCCACACGACGGCCCGCTGGTCGGTGACCCACATGCTCATGGTGATCGCGATCGGATCTGTCGGGTCGTAGCGCAGGCTTGTCGGCAGCGGTACCCGCTCACCGCTCTCGGCCAGGTACGTGGCGTTGAACTCCCAGGTCACGGCGTCTGACACGATCGGACGGCGGCTCATCAGGCCCTCCCACCCCGGCGGCTGGCGTTGTGTGAAGACACACGACTCTGTCGTTACAGAACGGTGTCATCCAGGGCGGCCGACATCATCCGGCCTTTGTCGCCGGGCCGAAGTACGAACGACCCGACCTGGCGGGACGCCGCCGTCAGGCCGCCCACCCGCCCCACCACGGCCGGGCCACCCCCGATCGCCTCCCGACCCACCGATCGCCTCCCGACCCACCGATCGCCTCCCGACCACCGCCGCCGCCGCTCCGCCGCGCAGCCGCGGGCTCAGTGGTCGCCGGCCCAGCGGCGGTTCTCCTCGTCCCAGTCCTCGTTGCGGCGGTCGAGTTCGTCCCGCCAGTTCTCGGCCGCCGCCGCGGTCGGGTACGGGCCGAGGCGCCGGTGCCCGGGGGCGTCCGGCGGGTTCTCCGCCCGCTGGTGCTGCATGCACCACCACCACCCGGACGGATTCCACGCCGAGCTGTCCACCCGCTCGCCCGCACGCCTGCCAGATGCCCGCCGCCGCAGCCAGTTCAGCATGGTCGATCACCTACCCAGCCCATCATGCGCCTATCCGAGCAGGCCCGGAAAGATCGTCGCGGGTGCGGCGGAAGCTCGGCGTACTTCTCAGGAGGACGTCCTCACCCCGGCCGGCGCCGCACGGTGGCGGGCTGCGAAACGGGCACCCGGCGACACCGCGTGGCGCGGCGTCTGGCGCGGGTGCCCGCTGAGGACGGCCCGCCCGGTCCGGTGGGCAGGCGCGTCCGTGAGGGGGACGCGCCTGCCCACCGACGAGGATGTCAGGCTGCCGGCTCCGCCTCGCCAGCCGCCTCGCCAGCCGAATCGCCAGCCGTCGCGCCACGTGCGGCTGTCGCCCAGCGGATCGTCGAGACGACTCCCTTCCCGGCGAGGCGCCCCCAGGTGGCCTCGGTGGCGGGCAGGTAGGGCAGCCTCAGCGGCCAGCGGGTCCACCGCGGCATCAGCCCCACCGCCGCGCCGACGAGCGCGCCGTAGGGCACTCGGGCCACCGCCGGCAGCGGGGCGCGCACCAGCAGATAGCGGGCCGCCGCGCGGGCCTCGGGGGTCCCCTCCAACTCATCCCGGAAGGCGGAGAGCTGTTGGGCCAGCTCGGCGCGGGTGCGCGGCGGGTCGGGCACGCCGAGCCTGGTCGCGACGAGGCTGGCGTCCAGGACGTAGCCGTCGCACTCGGCCGGGCTCAGCGGTGCGGCCCCGTACCGCTGGTGCGCGGCGAGGAAGCTGTCGATCTCGGCGACGTGCACCCAGCGCAGCAGATGTGGGTCGGCCGCCGAGTAGGGCCGGCCGTCCGGGGCGATGCCGTGGACCCGCCGGTGGACCGCCTGGACCGCGGCGACGGCCTTCTCGGCATCCTGCTCCGAGCCGAACGTCGTGACGGCCAGGAAGTAACTGGTCCGCTGCAGTCGGCCCCACGGATCCTGCCGATAGTCGGAGTGGTCGGCCACGCCCGCCATGGCCAGTGGGTGCAGGGACTGCAGCAGCAGGGCGCGCAGCCCGCCGACGAACATCGCCGTGTCGCCGTGTACCCGCCGGATCGGGCGGTCCTCGCCGAACCAGCGTTCTCCCTCGGCGCGCAGGATCCGTTCCCGCCGCGCGGGGCCGCGGGTGCCGGCGACCCGGCTGAAGACCTCCCCGGCGACGCGGGTGCGCAGGGATTCGGTGCCGATCCGCAACCTGGGTAGCGTCGTCACCCGTCCATCATGCGCCCCAGCAAGCAGGTGGGACCAACCGTGCGGAACCACTCGACCCGCCGGCTGCCGCCGTCTTCCCGACGGCGGATGTCAGGCTCGCCGCGGCGACATGCTTCAGTGACGGGTATGGGGGCCACCGGATCGGCGCACGCCGACCACGTCATCGTGTGTGGGCTCAACGACCTGGGGCTGAGCATCGTCGAGCAGCTCGACGCCGCCGGTGTGCGGGCGGTCGTCGTCGACGACCATGACGCGCCTGGGCTGCGCCGGCGACTGGAGCGGATGGGTGTCACGCTGGTCCCCGAAAGTGGCCGGTTGCCGGAGTCGCTGCACGACGCCGGGCTCGGCACCGCGCTGGCGCTGATCACCTGCCACGACCGGGACCTGGAGAACCTGCAGATCTGTCTCGTGGCCGCCGACAGCGCGCCGCGGACCAGAATCGTCGCCAGCATCAGCAACGTCGGGCTCGGTGAGCAGCTGCAGGACGCCTTCGCTCAGGTCCGGGTCCGCAGCGTCGGCGACCTGGCCGGGCCGGGCTTCGTCGAGGCGTGCGTGCGGTCCACGGTGATCCACGCCTTCACCCTGGACGCACCGGCCGACGGAGCCGGAGCCGGGGAGATCTTCGCGGTGGTGGACGAGGAGGCTCCCACCGAGGCGCCCTTCCGCGCCCTCTACGGCGACCTGACGCCCGTCGCGCTGCGCCGGGCCGGTGAGCGGCTCGCCGAGCTGTGCCCGCCCCGGGACGTCGTCGTCGCGCCCGGCGACCGTCTCGTCGTCATGGGCCGGCTCGCCGAGCTGCGCGCCGGCGGCCTGGCTGTGGACGACGTGCATGACGCCCGCGTGTTCGCCTCCTTCACCGCCGACGGCCGGCCCTCCACGGCCGCCACGCCCGCCATCTCCCCCGTCGGCGCCGCCGCCGCGGCAGCGGGTGGGACGTCCGTGGAAGCGCCCGCGGGGTTGTGGTCGGGGCTGCGGGCGGCCCGGCTGCGCCGGGCCGGGCGGGTACGGCTGCGCCGGCTGCGCGAGCTGGCCGCGACCGTGCGCGCCGAGCTGGACCGGCCGTTCCGCCGGGCGCTGGCCGTGGTCACCAGCGTGATGGTGGTGAGCACCATCGTGCTGACCCTGACGTACAAGGACAACAACCCGGCCGCGCCGGAGAACTTCGACGCCCTCGACGCGCTCTACCTCACCGTCGAGACGATGGTGACGGTCGGCTTCGGCGACTACGCTTTCGGCGCGGCCGATCCCTGGCTGCAGGCCTACGGGGTCTGCCTGATGCTGTTCGGGGCGCTGTCCGTCGCCGTGGTCTACGCCTTCATCACCAACGTCATCATCAGCCGCCGGCTGGAACGGTCGTTCGGGCTCGGGCAGGCCAGCACCGTCCGCAAGCACGTGATCCTCTGCGGTCTCGGCTCGGTCGGCCTGGCGACGATGGAGGGGCTGCTGCGTGCCGGCGAGCAGATCGTCGTCATCGAGCGGGACGTGAAGAACCGCTATCTGCCGGTCGCGCGGGAACGCGGGGTCCCGGTGGTGGTCGGGGACGCGACGGTGCGCTCGACGCTGCTCGAGGCCGGCGTGGCGCACGCGGCCACCATCGCGGCGATGACGAGCGACGGGCACGCCAACCTCGAGACAGTGCTGTCCGCCCGGGAGATCCGGGCCAGTGCGCACCGGCCGCGGCCCGGCCGCCGTACCAGGCTCACGGAGGGCGGCCGAAGGCTGGCACGGCGGACGGACGGCACCGCCGGCGCTACCGGCGACGTCGGCGGCACCGCGGGCCTCACAGGCGATGCCGGCGGTGCCGGCGGCGAGGTGGCGGGATCCGGTGCCCGGCTGCGCATCGTCATGCGGGTCTTCGACGCCACGATGGCTGACGAGGTCGAGCGCCGGTTCGGTATCCACACGGCCCGCAGCGCGACGGCGCTGGCCGCCCCTCACTTCCTCGCCGCGGCCATGGGCCACGAGGTGATCAGCGCGTTCTATGTGGAGGGGACGCCGTTCCTGGTGGCCCGCCTGACGATCCGGGCCGGCGGCGGCCTGGTAGGCCCGGCCCTCGCGGAGCTGGCCACCGGCACCCGGGTCCTGGCGGTGGCCCGGTGCCAGGGCAGCGAGGGCCCCCAGGACGAGGCCCCGGACACGGCAGGCACAACGGACACCGCGGGCTCATCCGGCACCGCCGGCTCATCCGGCGCCGCGGGCGTGGCCGGCGCCGCCGGCTCGGCGGATGCCGGCCCCGGCCCGACGGCGGACTACCGCCCCGGGCGGCACACGCGCCTGCAGGCCGGTGACGAGCTGCTCGTCGTCGGCCCGGTGACCAGGATCATCGGGATGGTCCGGCGCAACCAGCTCGCCGGCCACGCCCCGGCGCAGCCCTGACGATCAGGACGCGGCGGCGGCGTTCAGGACGCGGCGGCGTTCAGGACGCGGTGACACCGAGCAGTCCCGTGCGGATCCGATCGGCGACGGCCTCGATCTGCTCGGTGAGGTAGAAGTGCCCGCCCGGGAGAACGAGCAGGTCGAAGTCGCCGGTGGTGTGCTCCCGCCAGGCCAGCGCCTCGTCCTCGGTCACCGCCGGGTCGCTGGCGCCGATCGTCACCCACATCGGCACGCTGACCGTCGCGCCCGGTTCGGGGCGGTAGGTCTCGATGGCCTGATAGTCCGCACGGGTCGCCGGCAGGATGAGCGCCAGGAGCTCCGGGTCGCCCAGCAGGCGGGGGTCGGTGCCCCCCAGCGCCGCGATCGAGCCGATCACGGCCTCGTCGCCGCCGAGATGGACGCTGCCGGGACGCCCCCTGGACGGCGCCGGCCGCGCGGAGGGAAACAGGATCAGCGGCTTCCGCGCCGCGGGGTCGGCTTCCAGCCTCCGGGTCACCTCGAAGGCCACGATGGATCCCATGCTGTGCCCGAGGAAGGCCGTCGGACGGTCGTCGAGCTGCGTCACCCTGGCGACGACCTCGTCGGCGAGTGCGGCGATGCTCGTCAGCGGCGGCTCACCGAGCCGGTCCTGCCGGCCCGGGTACTGCACGGCGACGACCTGGGCGACGTCGGCGAGGGCCACCGACAGCGGATGGAAGTAGGTCGAGGCGCCGCCCGCGTGGGGGAAGCAGACCAGCCGCGGGCCGGACTCGTTACCTCGGTTGAACCGCCGGATCCACCGATCCACGTCGCCGGTCAAGGTCACCACCATCTGGACGGAGACAAACAGCGACAAGGCGGGTCAGCCCGGCGCCTTCGTCATCAGACCACTCACCGGGCACCTTCGACCAGTCATCCCGCCGCGAGTGCCGGCTACCTCACGTTGCCGCCGCGGCGCGGGTCCGGCGGGGCCGGCAGGCACGCGCCACAGTTCGCCGGTCACGAGCTTGACCTTGACACCGTGTCAAGGTGTCCACTGGGTGCAGGAGGTGGTCCCGATCAACGCGACAGATGGAACCCCGCGAAGCGCCCGGGTGACCGACGCGCTGGGCGCCCGGGACTCGTCGGTCCGGCTTCAGGCGGCCATGGCGGCCGGCTCTGACCCCGACCCCGGTGTTCTGGAGACGCTCGTCGAGCGGTGCGCGGTCGAGCCCGACTTCTTTGTGCGAGACATGCTGTCCTGGGCGCTGACCCGACTACCGCCGGAGACCACGCTGCCCCGGCTCCGCCGGGAACTCGGCTCCGAGCGCCCCACGGCCCGCAGCCAGGCGTTGCACACACTCAGCAAGATCGGCGACAGGAGCGCGTGGGCCTGGATCACAGCCGCGTTGCTGCACGATGCCGATGACGAGGTCGCGAGGACCGCGTGGCGCGTCGCGGTCGCCCTCGCTCCCGAGGGCAGCAGGAAGGGCCTGGTCGACGAACTGGTCACGGAGCTCGGCCGCGGCGACCGCGACCTGCAGCGGAGCCTGAGTCGGGCCCTCGTCGAGCTCGGCGACGTGATCGAGCCGGCTCTGGAGAAGGCCGCGGCCGGCCCCGACCCGGCCGCGGCGGCGCACGCCCGTGCCACCGGGGTGCTCCTGCGGGACCCGGAGACCGCTTTCAACGCGGCCATCGACGAGGCGAAGCGAGTGCTCGCGCTCGGCCCCGAACGAACCGCTGCCACCGGCGCCACGAAGGCCGCCGAGGGGGCGGGAGCCGCGGAGGCCGCGGATTGCTGATCGGTGATGTGGCGCGTCATTCGGGGGTGAGCACCCGGATGCTTCGCCACTACGACGCCCTCGGGCTGGTGCGACCGAGCGGCCGCACGGTCGGCGGCTATCGCGACTATTCCGACGAGGACATCCGCAGGATCTTCCACGTGGAGAGCCTGCGGTCCCTCGGACTTTCGCTCAAGCAGGTCGGACGTGCGCTGGAGGACCCGTCCTTCACGCCCTCCGACCTTGTCGGTGACCTCGTCCGGTGGGCGGAAGACCGCCTGGAGCGGGAACAGGAGCTACTCGGGCGACTCCGCGCCATCGACGCGTCGGCACCCACCGACTGGCGAGACGTCCTGCGCATCGTCGAACTCATGCAGGAGCTTGCCTCGACCAGTGCCGCGCGCAGGCAGCAGGCCGTCCTGGCCCGGCCGGAGAGTATGCCGGTGGCCGCCGAGCTGCTGGCCGGGGCGGTGCTGGCCGAGTCCGACCCCAACGTGGCGGGCGCGCTGCGCTGGGCGCTCGCCAGATCGGGCGGCGACGGCGTGGCGGCACTGGCCGCCGGCGTGCGCTCGGAGGACGTCGACATCCGGCGGCGCGCGGTGCGAGCGATCGCCGGGATGTCCGAAGCCCCGGGTGTGACCGCGGCGCTCGCGGACGCGCTCGAGGACCGGGACCCGACGGTGCGCGGGCACGCCGCTCTGGCGTTGGGCCGGCGTGGTGTGACCGCGACCGTGCCGACCCTCGTCGGCATGGTGGTCGAGGGCTCCTACGACGTCGACGCGGCGGAGGCTCTGGGAGCACTGGCCCGGGATCCCGAGTGCGCGGGCCGGATCATCACCGCGCTGGCCGACGAACTCGCCACGCACACCGCGGACTCCGCGGTCCGGATACGTCTGGCTCAGGCCCTGGTCGAGCTACCGGGAGCGACCGTGCGGGAGGTCCTGCGCCAGCTGGCCCACGACAACGACCCTGCCGTCGCCCTCGTCGCCTCGGCCTTCGTCGGAGTTCTCGAAGCGCGGACCCCCGAGGACTGAACGCGCGGGACAGGCCGCCCGGAAATCCCGACACCTGACCGGAAAATCCCAGCCGAATTCTCACTGATCCGACGCCGGGCCGCGTGCGCGCACAGGAAATCCACTCCTCAGCCCAAAAAACCGTCGCGCAATACTTCCACAACTCCCGGAATGGTTCTAGGATCACAGCGGCGGGTGGTGGCGCCGCAATCAGCAGGCCCAGCCGCCGACCGGCTCGGCCACCGCATTCCCTGCGCGGTGGCCACTCACGCCACACCGGGGGGTAACGTGCGAACAATCAGTGGCCGGGCGTCCGCCGGCCCCCGCCGGCGAAGACGTCTTCCGGCGATCCCGGGTGGGGTTCACACAGTTCCCGCGCCCATCATCCCACCCGGCCATATCGGCTCTGGCCTGCGCAGATCCGCGTCAATCTGACCAGTGGGCGAGGAACGACGCGCGCCTGCCGCACGCCACGGCGAAGCCGGAGAGGCCGGCACCCAGCTCGCCGTCTGATATCCGTTGACGGTCAGCTCGCCTTGACGCGTTTTCCCGGCTCCACCCTTCCGGACATTCGGCGACGTTGAATCCACGAACGGATCAGCCCAGGCTTCAACGGCCGCATTTCCACATTTCTACGGGATCGGGCCGGCCGGGCCCGGTGACCCGTTTCCATCCATCACCGGAATAACGGTCCGGCACCTCCCGGTAACCGTTACCACTCTTCTGCACCGTCAGGAGCGACAGCTCCGACGCGTCGAATTTCCCGAACACCATCGGCCCTCGCCGCCGCGACTCCCCCGCGGCCGGCCCCGTCAGGCGCCCCGCCTGCCCCGGTCCAGCCCATCCATCCACCTGCGTTCCCGCAGAGAGGACCTCCGCCATGACCGACCACCAGCCAATGCCCACCCGCGGCGGACTGACCCCCGATGGACTGGCCCCCGATGGGCTGACTCCCGACAGCCCGGCTTCCAACAGCCAGGGTCCCGTCGGCTCGTCTTCCGGTGCATCCCGACGTGGTCTGCTCCTGGCCGCGACCGGTGTCCTCTCCGGCGCCGCGGTGGTGGCCGCGACCGCCGCCCCCGCCGCGGCGGCGACCGAGTCGGCCGGCGGCTCGGCTGCCCTCGGCCGGTCGGCAGCGCGTCTTCCCCCGCTCATCGACGTCCACCATCACGCGATGATGCCGACGGCGGTCCGTGACTGGCTGGTCGGGCACGGCGTGATTCCCGCCTCCGGCGGATTCCTCCCCACCCAGTGGGACGTCGAGACGACACTGAGCACCCTGGACAGCTGTGGAATCCAGCTCGCGCTGCTCTCCGCCGCCGTGCCCGCGGCGTTCACCCCCACGCCGGCGCTCGCCGTCGAGCTGAGCACCATCGTCAACAACAGTCTGAGCGAGATCGCGCACGGGCATCCGCGGCGGTTCGGCTGGCTCGCCACGATCCCGTTGCTGGACGCGGCGGACGCCGTCAGCGAGATCAACCGGGCCTACGACGACCTCGGCGCCGACGGGGTGCTGCTGAACACCCACGCCGGCACCCGCTACCTGGGCGATCCCGCCTGGGAACCGGTGCTGGCCGCGCTGGACGAGCGGTCCGCGGTGGTGCTGGTCCATCCATTCGACCTGCCCGGAGCCACACCGATCGCCGTGCCCGCCTTCCTGGTGGACTACGCGGCGGACACCGCTCGCGCGGCCATCCAGCTCGTCGTCTCCGGCGCCCTCGACCGCCACCCGCGCATCGAGTGGATCCTCGCCCACGGCGGCGGCGTCTTCCCCTACCTGGCCGGACGTCTCGCGCTCGGCCGCGCGCTCGGCTACGGGGCGGACCCGGGAACCATCCGGTCCGCCCTGCGCAGGTTCTGGTACGACACCGCCGGCCCGATGTCCCCCTATTCGACACCGAGCCTGCTCGCGGCCGCCGGCGCGGACCGGATCCTGTTCGGCTCCGACTACAACATGATCCCCGCCGCCACCCTCGGCGACGGAATCGCGGCCCTGCGCTCCGACGCCGCGCTGGATGGACGGACCCGGGCGTCGATCGCCCGTGGCAACGCGCTGCGCCTGTTCCCCGCCCTGGCCGCTCGCCTGTCCTGACCGCGGGGTGCGCACGGCGGGTGAGCACGGCGGGGTAAGCACGGAGCGCCTCGGGGGGTGAGCGCCGCCGCGGGCGCCGGCCGGGTCAGTCCTCCCGGTTCTCCCAGCGCAGCTCCACGGTGAGACGTCCGTCGTCGACGTCGACCAGGGCGGCCACGTCGCCGGTCAGGGTGGGTGGCGCCCTGTCCCCGGGCCAGGCGGCGGAGACGAACACGCTGCCACCACCGGCGTCGCTCCACATGGTGAGCAGTGCCCTGTTCTCCGGCAGCATCGCGAGCGTCCGGTCGAGCAGGTCGACCAGTCCCGCGCGCAGGTCGAGCGGGACGGGGAAGCCCACCCGGCCCGCTTCGGTGGCGATCTGGACCTCGACCGTCAGCCCACGGCCTTCGGCGGCGGCGACGACGGCCTCGATGTCGGCGGCGAGGGAGGCCAGGGTCGCGCTCTGGTCCTCCTGGGCGAGCTTGCGCCGGATGCCGGCCGCCTGCCGGGCGCAGAGCCAGCGCCAGCCCGGGTCCCGCGGATCGGCGTCGCCGGCGGCCAGGGTGTCGAGCATGGGCAGCACGTCGTCGCGGATGGCCCCGAGCCACCGGGCCCGCTCACGACGGATCATCGCGTCGGAGTCCTGCCCGGCGTGCGTCTCGGCCTCGGCGCGGGTGGCCCGCGCGGTCGTGTCCGCCGTCCGCCGCAACAGCGAACCGATGATCGCGACGAGGAGCTGGAGCCCGACGATTCCGTAGACCAGCGCCAGCAGTCGCGAGACGGTCAGCGGATCCGTCGCCTGACGGACGATCACGGTCACCACGATCGCGGCGAGGCCCACCCCGGCGGCGGCGACCGCCTGCACCGGCGGGCGGGACGCGGTCACGAAGGCCAGCAGCAGCGCGACGACGATGATGGGCCAGTTCGTGATCCGCAGCAGCTCGGCGTTGTCGACGTTGACGCTGGTCAGCGCCGCGCCGACGGTCAGCATGGTCACGCCCGCGGCATCCGCGGCCGACAGCGGCCGACGCCGCACCACAGCCGCGAGGAGGAACGTCCCGGCACCGAGCGCGCACCACACCCCCACCGCGGCCAGCGGCGAGCGGACCCGGCCGAGGGTGACCAGCAGCGGCACCACCATGAGGGTGTGCCAGGCCAGGGCCACCCCCGCGACAACGACCCGCAGTCCGGCGGCGTAGTCGCGGCGAAGATCCTCAGCGGTCTCCTCCCGCGCCAGATCCGTTCCGGTACGCGTCCCGCGATCGGCACGGTCACGGTCCGCTCCGCCGCGGCCCGCCCGGTCCCCGCCCGCACGGTCCCGGTCGGCACGGTCCCGGTCGGCACGGTCCCGGTCGGCACGGTCTGCGGGTGTTCGCTCCGTCGGGGGCCGAGCGATCTCCGGCCAGCGCATCGTGACGACGGTCCCGCGGCCGGGCGCCGAGTCGACCGACGCCAGGCCACCCGCGTCACGGACCCGGGCGAGCACCGACTGGCACACGCCCAGGCGGTCGGGGGCGGACCGGCCGGGCTGGAACCCGCCACCGTGATCATGGACCCGGACTGTCAGCTGCCCCGATGCCCGCTCCAGCCGGACCCAGGCCTCACCGGTGCCGGCGTGCCGCTCCACGTTGGCCAGGGCCTCACCGGTGGCTCCCGTCAGCGCGGCGACCACGGCGGCCGGCGGATCGCCAGTCACCGTGTCACCTGCTGCGTTCACCGCGTCACCCGCAGCGGTCGCGGTGCCGCTCGCAGCGGTCGCCATGTCACCTGCTGCGGTCGCCGTGCCGCCTGCCGCGACCGTGGCCGGTGGGTCGGTCAGGGGCGCGATCCCCTGAAGGTGCACGACAAGACCACGTTCACGAGCCTGCGTCACCGCCGCGGTCAGGGCGGCGTCCAACCCGACCGCCGGCGGGCCGATGTCATGGGCGAGCAGCTGCCGGATGGCGTCCGCGCCCGCCGCGCAGCGCCGCCGCGCGAGCGCCAGGTCCTCACCGCCGCCCCAGGCCAGCCCGGTCAGCGTGTTCAGGACCGTGTCGTGAAGGACCCGCTGCCGCTCACGGCGGTCACGGTCCAGGGTGAGCACGAGCACCCGGGCCCGATGCCCCAGCATCGCCGAGGTGAGGCGGTCGTCGGCCCGGCGGGCCGTGGCCCGCAGCCGCCTCGTGGCGAACGCGAACAGGACCGGCACCACCAGGGTCAGCACCACCGCCGTGAAAACCTGTGGGCGGCCCTGGTGACCACCGACGGCGACGGCGGCCAGCAGCGCGGCCTCGGCGACGGCGAAGCCACGCCGCGGCAGCACCCACGCCGCGGTGAGCCCACCGTGCAGCACGCTGAGCGTCACCCAGCTCCCGGTATCACCGACCGACTCGGGCGGCAGGCAGTGCGGGCTCAGCGCCGCCGCCACCACGGCCAGCGCGACGGTGCCGAGCGCGAGCCGCGCCCCGGCTCCGTGGCGATAGATCCGGACCACGAGGAAAGCACCCCACGCGGCCGTGAACGCGACGAATCCCAGCGCGACCGGTTTGTCGCGATACCAGTCCCACCACAGCACGACGTAGATCAGGGTGATGGCGCAGGTGGCCATCCGCAGGACCGCGAGCGCCCAGAGCACCGACCGCTCGAGGGCCTGGCCCGCCCGTGACGACGACGCGAGCGGCTGATCACCTGGCAGCCGATCTCCGGGCAGCCGATCCTCCGGCACCAGGGGCCTGATGGCGCCCGAACGGCCCGCGATGCCTGGCTCCGGCATCCGCCGGCGCGGGACCGGCAGGTGGCCCGACGGCTCGGCGCGCCGGCCGACGGCCTCCGGACCGAGTGGATGCCGGCCGTCAGCCACGCCCCCGTAGCGTGCTCTCATGATTCCAGCCTGCCATGTCGGCCGGCCGGCATTCCGGATGTGTCGCCTCCCGCAGTGCGATGGTGGCGCCAGGCGGTGACCTACTGGTCACCCTCGCCGCGCGCACCACGCCAACCAGCGGGTGCGGTCGGGAGCCGGCTGGCTGTTCACGGCTGGCCGGCGGCGGTCGGTGGGCGGGGCGGTTCGCCTCTGCTTCGGGCCGCGGCGGCCGAGGAGTACGCCCGTCGGGGCCTGTTCCTCGAGACACTGATCGCGGTCAACGAGGTGCTCGCGCCGACCGTGATCGCGCTGGCGCCCGAGCTCGCGCAGGCGCGGATGGCCCCGTTCCCGCACGGTACGGACGACTGGCGCCAGGGCTTATCCCCCGGAGCCCCGGCTATGGCTCCTGGCTCGGCGTGACCGAAGGCCGACGCCGACGCCGATCAGCTGGAGACCGCAGCCGCGCCGGGCACGGCGCGTTGAGCACATGCATCTGGCCGGCCAGGTGCACGGTGGCCGGACAGCGCGTTGACGGCCCATCACGCTCTGTCCGGACCCACGGAGCCGCACAGCCGGCACGGCAGACAACCACAAGGCAGACGACCGCAAGGCAAGGAGAATTCGCATGAGCAACAGCTCAGGGCTTCGGGACAGGAGCGTCATCGTGACCGGCGCCGGCTCGGGGATCGGGCGGGCCGCGGCCCTTCTCTTCGCGGCCGAGCACGCCAAGGTCGTCGTGTCGGACATCGACCAGAAGGCAGCGGAGGGGGTCGTCGCCGAAATCGACGCGGCCGGCGGCACCGCTGTCGCGGTGGTCGGCGATCTCAGCGAGCAGCCAGTGGTCGACGAGGTGACCGCCACCGCTCTTTCCGCGTTCGGCGGCCTCGACGTCCTGGTCAACAATGCCGGAATCATGGACCGCATGTCCGCGGCGGGTGAAACCTCCGACGCCGAATGGGAGCGGGTCATCCGGGTCAACCTGACCGCACCTTTCCTGCTCTGCCGCGCCGCCCTGCCGCACATGTTGGCGGCCGGGAAGGGTTCGATCGTCAACACCGCGTCCGAGGCGTCGTTGCGCGGCAGCGCGGCCGGCACCGCCTACACCGTCTCCAAGCACGGCATAGCCGGGCTGACCAGATCACTCGCCGTGATGTACCGGGACCGGGGCATCCGCGCGAACGCGATCGCGCCCGGCGGCACAGCCACGGGAATCACTGTCGACCAGGCCGACGGCGCCGTCGGCCCGACCGTGGTGCGCGGGTACGCCGCCAATGCCGGCCGCCGCTCCACGGCGGAGGAACAGGCAGCGGCCATTGTCTTCCTGGCGTCGGATGCCGCCAGCAACATCAGCGGCGTCATCCTGCCGGTCGACAACGGCTGGTCCGCCGTCTGAGACTGGTCTGCCGTCTGCCGTCTGCCGTCTGCCGATGCCAGCGCCCGCCTGCGGGCCGCTATCCGCCCAGGTCAACCCGAGCGATGCCGGCGGGCAGGGCAGTGATCAGCCGGAGCGCGCCGACGAACGTCGGTTGCCGGCGCGGCTCGCCGTATCGCTCATCCCAGGCACCGGACTCCAGATCTGACCGCAGCCGCGCGAGCCCCCGGTCCGCCGTCACCGGGTCGACGAAGCCCCAGGCGGACTGGCAGCCCCGCACGGACGGGTCGAGGAAACGCTCAGGCCTGTTGTAGAAGGCCTCGGTGAACCCGTCCACACAGTCGGCGGGCACGGGCACCGGGCTCACTGTCGTGGCACCGCCCAGGACGGCCTGAATGCGCTCGATATGACGCTCACACCCGGTCCGCAGGAGACCCACAAAGACCGCAACTGGCCGCCGGAAAATGAGATGCGTGAGCAGCATAGCGGCGCCAGAATCACGCCATGGTCAGCACAGGTTCCGAAGACGCCGTTCTCGGCGCAGCGCTTTACGGTGAGCAGATCGCCGGTGTCTACGACGACTGGTTTTCCCTCCCCGGCAGCGAACCGGAAAGAGCCGCGGCCGCCGACTTCCTGTGTACGCGGGCCGGGCACGGCCCGGCGCTGGAGCTGGGCGTCGGGACGGGCCGGGTGGCGTTGCCGCTCGCCGCGCGGGGAACAACCGTTGTCGGAATCGACGCCTCGCCACGAATGCTCGCCCAGCTGGCGGAGAAACCCGGCGGGCGGGATCTCGAGGTCGTGGTCGGCGATTTCGCCGACGTCACCGCCCCGGGCGGCCCGTTCAGCCTCGTGTACGTCGTGTTCAACACCTTCTTCATGCTCTGTGATCAGGAAACCCAGCTGCGCTGCTTCGCCAACGTCGCCGCGGCGCTGCGCCCGGGTGGACTGTTCGTTCTGGAGGCGTTCGTCCCCGACCAGACGCGCTACGACCGCGGCCAGCGGGTCCTCGTCGACAGCCTGACCTCGGACGCGGCCAGGCTCAGCCTCGCCCTCCACGACCCGGTCGAGCAGCGGGTACAGGTCCGGCATCTGACTCTCGGCCCGGAGGGAATGCGCACCTATCCGATCGAGCTGCGCTACGCCTGGCCGAGCGAGCTGGACCTGATGGGCCGTCTCGCCGGCCTGGAGCTCACCGAACGATGGGGCGGCTGGTCCGGTCAGCCCTTCACCGCCGCCAGCCCCACCCATGTCTCCGTCTGGCGAAAGCCGGACCCGCGCCGATGATTACGGGCCGGCCTGCGAGGGAATACGTAGCGACCCGCCCCCGCAGGCCGACTCGGCGTCCGATTGCCTGATGGTGGCCCTTGGGCGGCGTGAGCCTGGGTGACACGGGTCGTCCCGGTATGGGGACCGGGCTTTGCGGTGTCCGTCCACGGCGGCGTGGAATCATGGCGCGGTGCCTGAGCCTGCCCTCGTCCTGTGGGACATCGACGCGACCCTGCTGACGATCCGGCCGCTGGGCCGGGAGATCCACGCGGCGGCCTTCGCCGAGACGATCGGACGTCCGCTGCGGGAACGGGCCGTGACGACGGGCCGCACCGAGCAGGCCATCGTGCTGGACACCCTGCGGGCCAACGACGCTCCCACCGACGCCGACACCATCAGCGCGCTGTTCGAGGCGATGGGGCGGGCGGCCGTCACGATCGAGGACCGGATGCGGGAGTTCGGCCGGCAGATGCCCGGCGCGGCGGCAGCCATCGCGAGTCTCGCGGTCGCGGGGGTCGTCCAGTCGGTGGTGACCGGGAATCTGCGGTCGGTGACCGGCTCGAAGCTGCGTGCCCTCGGGCTGACCGACCACCTCGACCTCTCCGTCGGCGGCTACGGAGACGACGGCCTGGATCGTGCGGACCTCGTCCGCCGCGCGATCGAGCGCACACAGGCCGCCTACGGCCGGGCCTTCGCGCCCGCCCGCGTCATCGTCATCGGTGACACCCCGCATGACGTGCGGGGAGCATTGGACGTCGGCGTGCGGGCTGTCGCGGTGGCAAGCGGTGAGACCACAGCCGAGGATCTCGCCGCCGCGGGCGCGGACGCCGTCCTCGCCGATCTGACCGACCTCGACGCCCTGTGGCGGGCGATGTTCGGCGGCGCCCAGACCCGCGGCCTTCCGGTCTGAGGGCCGGCCGGCACAGGCAGCACGGGCAGCAGGCGTCCTGAGAGGAACAGGGAGATGCAGGGATTCCAGGGCCCGGCAGGGCGGAGTCAGGGGCCGGGAGACGGACAGCCGCAGAGACCATCGCAGCCAGGGCCGGCGCCGGCGGGTCCGGGGCTGAGCGATCCAGGGCTGATGGCTCGGGGTCCGGCGGGGCACGGGCAGGCACAGCCGGGGCACGGGCAGGCACAGCCAGGGCACGGTCCGGGGCAGGGACAGGCGGGACTGGGGGCACTCGCCGGGAGGGCGGCGCGGCTGGCCGGCCGGCAACCTGGCGGTCCGGCACCCGTGCCCGGACCGGTCCAGGGCCGGATCGTGTTCGACAGCGCGTGGTTCCCGATCCGCGAACACGGGTCCAGCGGGTTCTCCATGATGGGCAGTCGCCGGCTGCTGCTGACCGACCGCCCGGCTGTCTACGTCCACGAGACGAACGTGCTCGGCGCCGGGGTCTTCTCCGCCCTGGAACCTGCCGTCGACCCGGATGCGTCCGTCGAGCTCGTCGAGAGCAGCACCCGCCTCTTCGTCAACGCGCGGCTGCCCGGCGACCGGACACTGAGCGCGTCTACGGTGGCGCCGCTGCCACCCGACGCACTCGCGGTGCTGACCAGCTTGCAGGGCCGCCTGCTCGCGGACGCCGCCTCGACCTCGTTCGTCAGCCCGTGCGCGGTGTCGGTGACACTGCTGTTCGAGGACGACCCGGCGGCCGCGGCAGTTGCCGAGTCCGGAGCCGTCGGCGGGGCTGGAACGGAACCAGCCATCCCTGGCGTCGATCCCACAGCGCAGGGTGGCGCCGCGGTGGGGATCGGGCCCGTGGAAGCAGGTGCTACCGCGCCGGGGATCGGGGGCGCTGGCAGGCCGCACTCGTCGACGTTCCCGTTCCCTGCGGCGCCATCGCCGCCAGCGGTTCCCGCGCCTCCGGTACCGCCAGCGCCTCCGGTACCGCCAGCGCCTCCGGTACCGCCAGCGCCTCCGGTACCGCCGTCACCGCCGGCGGCTCCGGCGCTTCCGGAGCTGACCGCGTATGTCGTGGTGCGGGGAGGGCGGCTGGAGCTGCGTTCCCGCGGGCGCACGCTCGTCGACTGGCCCCGCAACCGGATCGAGCTGACCGCCGTGGGGCCGACGGCCGCGCGGTTGCGAGGCGGCGCCGTCCTGGACGGACGTTTCCTCACCGGCGTGATCCTGCACCTTGTCACCCCGCAGGTCCTGCACGCTTTCCTCACCGCGGCAGCCGCGGCCACAGCCACCGGGCCCCACCGGGTGGCCGGCGCGGCGAGGCCAGCGGGATCGCCGGAGGCAGTGGGTGTCGACGCGGCGCGCGGCGACGGTGAGACAACCGCGGACGAAGCCGGCAGGGACCGCTCCGGAGAACACCCCACGCCGCTGCGGACAGGACCAGCACCATTCGGGACGTCCGCTGCCGTCGCCGCGCGGGGGGTGGCAGGCAGCGCCGACGTCGCCCGGCTGGACTGCGTGCTTCATGACACCACCCTTGAGCTGCAGGAAGTGCACAGCTCCCAGGTCGTGGCACGTTTCGATCTGACGGACTCGCGGCTTCGGGTCGCCGGCTCCGCCGAGCGGTTCGTTCTGTTCGACCCGGAGCACGGTCCGGTGACGGTGCAGTGTGAGTCGGCGGCGTTCGGCCGGCGTCTGCAGGAGCATCCAGGCGTGCGGGCCGCGGCCGAGCGGACGTTGGCCACCGGCCCCTACCCCGCCGAGCTCGCCGATGGACGTCCGGTGGCCTGCGCCGTTTCCACGGACGCGCTGCGGGTGCGTGGGCCTGGAGTGGACCTGTACCTGCCGTTCGCCGCCATGCGGGAGGTGGCGGGGACGTCCACGGAGTCGCGGGCGGAACTGCGGGTGACCGCGGCGACCGGAATGGCCAAGGCGACCGAGGCCGTTGACGCGACGATCGTGGGGCAGCTCGAGCTGGTGCGGGCGGTGCACACCGACGTCGTCGCCGGCCGCAACGCACTCACCGACCCTCGGCACATCGCGGACATGCTGCGCGCCGCCGCGGGCCTTGAGGAGGACTACTTCCTCTATACGATCTTCGGCCCGTTCTACGAGTTGCATGCGGTGCTGCTCGGCGACGGGATCGGCGCCAGGCTGAGCGGCCAGGTACCGTTGCCGGGCGATGACGAGGGGCGTGCGCGCACCGCCGCGACCCTCGCGGAGGGGCTGGTCGAGCTGCAGCGCCACCTGGACCAGGTCGGTTCGGTGCTGCCGGCGTTCGTCCGGCATCGCGACGCACGGCTGCTGGAGCCACTCACCGGGGGCCGGGAGCCGGCCTGGCTGAAAGCGCAGGAGGGTCGGCTGCGCGCCGCGCTCGCTCCCGCGCAACGTGCCGCCGCCGAGACCGGTCAGCTCGCCGCGCAGGTGTCGCGGCTGCTCGACCTCGACCCGGCGGCCCTGCCACGACCGGACTACACCGGCGCCGCCGTGTCTCTCGGTGTCGCCGCGTTGCTCAATCCGGTCTTCCTCGTCTCCGGTGCGAGCCAGGTCTACAGCCGGTACGCCCAGGGCGAGAAACGCGTCGCGGCGGTCGGGGCGCAGTCCGCCCGCGGCTGGGCGACGGTGATCGACCGGTGGAACACTCTTGTCACCACCACGCTTCCGGTGCTGGGCTATGTACTCACCGAGAACCTGTTCGCGCCACGCTGGGAGACCACCCGTCAGATGGCCCTCGAACTGCGCGGAGCGCCGGTCGACGTCCGCCACGAGGTGCTGCGGGCCGTCGCGCGACGCCTCGCCCGACTGGACGTACTGCGGCGCTATCCCGCGAACTCCGGGATCCGGGTGGGTCGCGGCACCATCGCCGACCATCTGCGCGCAACCCGGGACGCCGTCAGCACCCCTCGGTTCGCCGACTTCTGAAAGGCGCAGGCCGCGGACATGCCCCTTTTCAGCAGCCAGTTCGACCGGACACGCCCCCACGTCGACACCTACGCCGGGCGGCACAACGACCCAGGTCTGCCGCCCCTGCTCGCCTCGGCCGCCGTCGGCGCGGTCGTCGGCGCCACGGTGGTCGCCACCGCGCTTCTTGCGGACACGGTGGCCGACACGGACAACCACGCCCACGACGTCGACACGCCACACGACCAGGAGCCGGCCCACGAACTGGACCCGGACTCGACGGCCCACCACGACGGCCGAGCCGACCAACACGACGGCAGTGTGGCTCACGCGGACAGCGATGGCGATGGCGATGGCGATGGCGATGGCGGAGAGAAGACACCGGAGGACGACAGCCTCACCAAGCACGCGGACGAGTCCGCCGAGCTCCAACTCACCGGTCACACCAGCGACAGTGCCGTTGCCGGAAGCGGTGGCGGTGGTGAGGCCGAATGGGGCCATGGATGGGACACCGGTTGGGATCTCGACCCGCACGCCGGCCAGCCAGAGATGTCCAACGCCGCGGCGGCATTGGCCGACAGTCGCACAGCAGCCGATCACAACGACGACCAAGCCGGCACCAAGCAGGTCGTCGGGCCGGACGCCCACGAGTTCCAGCACGCGTCCCATGAACACGAAGGCGGCTTCGGTGACGGGTTGGATGACCACGGACCCAAGGAGCACGCCGACGACACCCACGACGGCTGGAAAGGCCCCGCCGATCATGGCGATCATCTCGACCCGGCCGCCGACTCAGTTCTCGGGCACGATGTCGCCTTCGACGAACACCCCCTGATGCACCCGGATGATTTCACCGACGGCCCGGATCTCCTGCATGGCTGAGGAGGCGTGCAGCGGCGCCTGCTCAGCCGCGGCCGGGGGTGTTCCGGTGAACCAGTCCGACCGGGCGCCGGTACGAGGTCCGTCCGCATTCGTATCTCGACGGGAGAACACCACCACCGACCACGGCATTAGTGATCAGCCGTGGTGAAAACACCAGGCCCGGCCCGGCCCGTGGCCGAACTGGCAGAAGGGCCGCCGGCGCAGACGTTCTAGCGCGCCGGCGGCTGCGGGTAACGGGGTGCCGTCGTCCCGCCCACCGGGATCGGTGGCAGGCCAAGCTTGTGGTGATCCCAGGAACGGACACGCTCGACATCGACCCGCACGGCGACCCGCTTGTGCAGCATGTTTTCCACGAGCGGCTTGATCTCGCCGCTGTACGGGCCGTGATAACGCTCCCAGACGTTGACCCCGACATTCCACAGCGTCTCAGCGTCATCGACGATCTCGGCCCGGCCTTCCAGGGACACACCACGCAGTGCGTCGTAGGTCAGACCGTCCTCCATCAGAACAGTCACCCGGGGGTCACGGCGAATGTTGAGCGCCTTCTGCGCCTTCGCCTTCGTCTCGAACCACAGGACCCCGTCAAGGACGGCGAACCACATCGCGACGGCATGTGGATGCCCGTCCGGACCGAGCGAGACAAGCGTCGCGGTGCGTCGCGTGGCCACATAGGCCGAGATCTCGTCCGCCGTCATCTCGACCTGGGATCGCTGGTTGACACCCACCGCTCAGTCCCCTTTCCGGGAGGAACACTCGATGACGAGCCGAGATGCGCG
The DNA here is from genome assembly GCF_000177675.1 of Parafrankia sp. EUN1f. Lineage (GTDB taxonomy): Bacteria > Actinomycetota > Actinomycetes > Frankiales > Frankiaceae > Parafrankia. The sequence continues at coordinate 7,865 of NZ_ADGX01000098.1, read as the reverse complement.
CCCTGGAACGCCCGGCCGGCACCGCCGAGCCCACCGCGGTGTCAGCGGCCGGCCACGGCACGGCGGGGTGGGACCGAGATACCGGCGACCGGGCGGGTCCGGTAGGGGGCTTCGAGGCGGGCGGCCTCGTCGTCGGTGAGCACCAGGTCGAGCGCGGCGACAGCCTCGTCGAGATGCTCGGGCCTGGTCGCGCCGACAATCGGGGCGACGACGACCGGATTACGCGCCAGCCACGCCAGTGCCACCTGGGCCCGGCTGACACCGCGCTCGGCGGCGATCTTGGCGACCTCGTCGACGATCAGCCGGTCGTCGACGTGGTAGAGGGTCCGGGCAAAGGCGTCGGTCTCGGTGCGGGTGGTGGTGGTGTCCCAGTCCCGGGTGAGGCGACCACGAGCGAGTGGGCTCCACGGGATGACGCCGATCCCCTGGTCCGCGCACAGCGGGAGCATCTCCCGCTCCTCCTCTCGATAGAGGAGGTTGTAGTGGTTCTGCATCGAGACGAAGCGTGTCCAGCCGTGGCGTTCCGCGACGAACAGTGCCTTGGCGAACTGCCAGGCGGCCATCGACGAGGCGCCGATGTACCGGGCCTTGCCGGAACGGACCACGTCGTGCAGTGCTTCCAGGGTCTCCTCGATCGGGGTCGAGTCGTCCCAGCGGTGGATCTGGTACAGGTCGATGTAGTCGGTGCCGAGGCGACGCAGGCTGGCGTCGATCTCGGTCATGATGACCTTGCGGGACAGCCCCGCGCCGTTGGCGCCGCGCCGCATCCGGCCCTGCACCTTGGTGGCGATCACGACCTCGTCACGCCGGGCGAAGTCACGCAGGGCCCGGCCGGTGATCTCCTCGCTGCGGCCCAGCGAGTAGACGTTCGCGGTGTCGAAGAAGGTGACGCCGGCCTCGACCGCCCGCTCGAAGAACGGCCGGGACGCCTCCTCGTCCAGCGACCACGGATGCGTCCCCTGCCCAGGCGTGCCATAGCTCATGCAGCCCAGGCAGACACGGGAGACCTCCAGACCGGTCGACCCCAGCTTCACGTACTCCACGAGAACAGCACCCACTTCCACGGTGAGGAGCCTGCGAGGATCCGCCAACCCGTAACTCTCCCACGGACCAGTGGCCGGGGATGTCCCACCGCCACCGACGCCCCTGATCGCCCCGGCCGGTGACTCAGTGCCGGTGACTCAGTCGGTGGCGTCGACGCCGTAGCCGCGGGCCAGGTCGACCAGGCCATGGTCATGGCCCTGGCCGACCGCGCGGAACCGCCACATGCCGTTGCGGCGGTACACCTCGGCAAGCACCATGGTCCGCTCGGTCGTCGCCGCGTCCAGGGTCGCGTGCAGCCACGGCTGCCCGTCCGGGGTGCGGGCCGCCACGTTGACGGGCCCGATGTCACCGAAGGTCCGGCCGTCACCGAGCGCCGCCGCGATGACGACCCGATGCACCGAGCTTGGCAGGGTCATGAGATCGAGAGTGATCGCCTGCTCCGACGGGCCGTCCACGCTGAGGCTGGCGGCACCGTCGTCGGTGTGCGGCTGGTTGAAGAAGACGAAGTCGTCGTCGTCACCGACCAGTTCGTTCACACCCACCAGGAACGCGACCAGGTCGATCTCCACCGTGCTGTCCCAGGCCCAGGTGGCGGCGACGGTCCAGCGCGCACCTGCCGTCGCGACCGGGAGGTCCACGACGGCGCCCCTCACCAGCGACTTCGGCGCGCCGGTGCCCGGCTGGGCGGGCGCCTGGCGCCCGGTGGCGAGCAGGTCGTCGAGCAGCCGCAGGAACGTGTCGGCGGTGGTCACCGGAAGTCCGAGGGTTTGGATCCGCGCCATCCTGCGGTCAGCTTCCCCGCCGGGAAGGCACACCACGTCCGTCACGCTGGCGGTCAGGTTCACCGCCGCCAGACCACCGGCGCTGATGACCCGTTCCCGCAGAGCGGCCGCCTCGGCGTGCGGCCCGCCGAGGACGAGGACGCGCCGCACGGCGAACGGTCGCCGCGCCGCCGGCCCGCCACCGCCCCGCGCGGCTGGAACGCGCCCAACCGTGGGAGCAGCCGACGCAGCCGACGAAGTCGACGCAGCTGTGGGAGCAACCGGAGCAGCCGACGCCGGCTGAGTGACCGGCGCGGGCTCACCTGTCGGCGCGGATGCTGCGACGGGAGCAGGGGTGGGAACCAGTGCCGGAGCGCGAACCAGCGCGGGTGCGGGGACGTCGCGGGGGCTGCCGGCGGCGACGTCGGCAGCCAGCCGCAGGAAGGTTGCCTCGTCGATGACGGGAACGCCGTGCGCCACGGCAGCCTTCGCCTTGCCGCTGCCGGAGCCGACGTGGTTCGTCACGAGCACGCTCGTGCGGCGGCTCACCGAGGTCGCGACGGCGAGTCCGGCATCGATGGCGAGCTGTTCCAACCGATCTCTGGGAGTGTCGGTCTCCCCGGTGAAGGCGATCCGCATGCCCTGGATCAGGCCGGCCTCGGCGAGCTGGCCCGGGTTGACGAACGCGCAGCGGGCTCGCGGCGCCCGAGCCGGCTGTGGTGTGGGCGTCCGGTCGCCGGCAGTGATGGGCAGTTCCAGGTCCTGCTCCCCGGCCAGGGCGAGCATGCGCGGCAGGACCTCGGCGACCACCATGGCGTCGGCCAGCGCGTCGTGCTGGCGTTCGAAGGGCACCGCCCAGAAATCGGCGATGGTTGCCAGCCTGAAGTCGGGGACCGGCAGGTCCAGCCGCCGGGCCAGCACGCAGGAGCACATCCGTCGTTCGGTCGGCAGCTCCCGGCCGGCCCGCACGGCCTCCGCGGTGAGGAAACGCCAGTCGAAGGACGCGTTGTGCGCGACCATCACCCGCCCGGCGAGGCGGGAGGCCAGCTCGTCGACGACGTCGGCGAATGTGGGGCTTCCGGCCAGCAGCTCCCGGGTGAGGCCGTGGATGTGTACCGGGCCGGGGTCGCAGCCGGGGTCCAACAGCGTGGTCCACCGCTCACCGACCGCGCCGTCCGCGCCGACCTGCACGACCGCGATCGACAGGATCCGGTCCCGGTCCGCGGCCAGCCCGGACGTCTCCACATCGACCACCGCGAACGGGTGCGAGTGTGCTGCCGGACGGCCCGCGGGCGAGATGGTAGGAGCGGCCACAAGGTGCACTGTGGACGATAGCGCCCAACAAGGTACACACAAACGAAACACCACTTGAACAAATAGGCGTTCATGGCGACGCCAGAACACCCGCTCCGGGCCGCCGGCCCGTGGCCCGCCGGCCGGCTGCGGCCGGTCCGCAGCCGGCCGTGCCGGATCGGAAGCCGATGGTCTCCCGCACAAGAATGACCGTCCCCCGGTCGGGGAAGGCCTCGCGCTCGAGGATCAGGATGCGCCCGATGAAGGACGACTGCCCGTAGAGGTCGGCCAGCCGCTGATGCTCGCGGGGCAGGCTGTAGGTGCGGAGTCGACGTAGGGCGGTTTCGAGGTCCGGGACAATCTTCTGCGCGCCCACGACCCAGATCGCGCGCCGGGCACCGGACGCATAGGGAGCGAACTGGCTCCCGCTCGCCGAGCCGACCACGAGCGACTGGGCGGCAAGCAACGCGGCTGACATCGACGAGGCCCGGCGCCGCTACGACGCCAGAGACCGGCCCTGACCTGGCTGCTGCCGCCGACGACCGCCGCACCACGGTGTCACCGTGCCACCGGTGGGTGCGTCACCATGCCACCCGGTGGGCTGCCCCGTTCCGCGCTCAGGCTTCTTCGCCGAGCACGTGGCGCAACCAGTCTCGCGCCGCGGCCAGATAGGCGCGGCTCAGGTCGGTGTCCGGGGCCCAGGTCTCGAATCCGTGCGGTGCGCCGGGCACGACGTGGAAGGTCGTCGACACCCCGGCGGCGCTCAGCCGCCGCGCGTAGTCCCTGTCCTCGTCGAGGAAGAGATCGACATCGCCCACCCCGACCCAGGCGGGCGGAAGTCCTCGCAGGTCCTCGCGGCGGGCCGCGACAGCGAACGCCGGCAGGGCCTGGGCTCCGGGATCTGTGGCCAGGTAGGAACGCCAGCCGAAGCGGTTGAGCCGGTTGTCCCACACCGGGTGACGGGCCACGTCCAGCTCACGTCGCGCAGCGGTGCGATCGTCGAGCATCGGGGCATGCAACCACTGGGCGGCCGGCGCGGGGCCATCGGTGTCGCGCAGCCGCTGGACCAGGCAGGCGGCCAGCCCGCCACCGGCGCTCTGGCCGCCGATCGCCACTCGCGACGGGTCCACGCCCAGCTCACCGGCCTGCCGCACGAGCCACTCCCACCCCGCCTGACAGTCGTCGAGCGCCGCGGGAAACGGAAAGTCCGGGGCGAGCCGGTAGTTGACGGACACGACGACGATGCCGAGCTCGCGCGCGGTCTGACCAGATTGACGATCATCCTGGACCGCCGACCCCATGATCATTCCACCGCCGTGGATCCACAGCAGCGCGCCGGCCGAATGCCGGACGTCCGGGCGGTAGAGCCGGGCATCGTGGCCCGCGACGGGCACGGTCTCCACGGTGACACCGGCGGTTGCCGCCGTGGGCATCCGACGGATCGCGAGCCGGACCAGGCCGCGAACCCAGGCACGGTCGACGCGCACCCGCGGTGACCTGCGCAGCCTGGCCCGCAGCTGCGGCGCGACCACGCCGGACGTCATCGACCGCCTCCCATTTGCCCACGGTAGCCCGCATTCGCCCACACCGGCCACGGAACGGTGCGCGGGTGCGGCCGGGCACGACCACGGGCCTGGCCAGGAGTGCCGCCGGGAGTGTGTCCGGGCTCACTTTCCCGCCGGAAGACCACCTCGTTCGTATCGCTGACCTGCACATATACGATTTCGATCGGACGGCTCGCCGCGCGTCACGGTCCCGCTGGCCCCGGCACGGCGGCCTCGGTCGGGAATTCCGACTCCGCGCGTGGACTTCTGCAGTGTCGATCGGCCGGCAGTGTCGATCAGCTGGTGGGCCCGCTCACGCCGAAGGCGCAGGTAGGCGGGGCTGTCCGGCTCTCCAGACTTGGTTGTGGAAGGAGCCCGGTGCGTATGTCGGGCGGTGTCGGCACAGTGGCGCGTCAGGCCGGGAGCGAACACGGCGGGGTCGGCGAACACAGCGGCGTCAGCGGGGCCGGAGGCAACCCCGGGTCATCGGCCGCGGCGGTGGATTCGCGACGGTGGCGGGCGCTCCCGGTGATCCTCATCGCCAGCTTCATGAGCCTTTTCGACGTCTTCGTCGTCAACGTGGCGGCACCGAGCATCGAGAGTGACCTGGGCGCGTCCAATGCCGGCCTCGAGCTCATCGTGGGCGGCTACTCGTTCACCTACGCCGCCGGTCTGGTCACCAGCGGTCGGCTCGGTGACCGGTTCGGACGCCGTCGCATGTACCTGATCGGCATGGCCGTCTTCACCGCCGCGTCGGCGCTGTGCGGTGTCGCGCCGAACGAGGCGACCCTCATCGGTGGCCGGCTACTGCAGGGCGCCGGCGCGGCCGCCATGGTCCCCCAGGTCCTCGCACTGATCACCGTGAGCTTCCCGGCGGCGGAGCGGGCGCGGGCGTTCGCCTTCTTCGGCGTCACGATCGGGCTCGGCGGCGTCTGCGGGCAGGTCCTCGGCGGGGTGCTGCTCGACCTGGACATCCTCGGTCTCGGCTGGCGTCCGATCTTCCTCGTCAACGTCCCGATCGGGCTGGCGGCGCTGGTCGGCGCGCGGCGGCTCGTCGCCGACTCCCGGGCCACCCGTCCAGAGAGCCTCGACCCGGTGGGCCTCGGCGCGTTGACGCTCGGTATCGGTCTGGTGCTCGTCCCACTCACCCTGGGCCGCGACGAAGGATGGCCGCTGTGGACGTGGCTCGCGCTCACCGCCGGCCTTCTCGTCCTCGGCGGGTTCGCCGGCTGGGAGGCACGCCTGGCCCGCGGCGGCGGACACCCGATCATCCCACCGGCGGTGGTGCGGTCCCGGCCGGTGGTCGGCGGCATGGTGATGATCGCGGGCTACTTCCTGTTCTTCGGCGGTTTCCTGCTCTCGCTCACGATCTTCCTGCAGGCCGGCCAGCACCGCTCACCGTTGAACGCCGGGCTGATGTTCGCGCCGCTCGGTGTCGTGTTCGCGCTGGCGTCGCTGTGCGCCCGGCCGCTGGCCGGCCGGTTCGGGCCGCGCGTGCTCAGCGCCGGTGCGCTGGCCACCTCGTTGTCGCTGGTCGGCTTCGCGGTGGCGGTCGCGATGGAGGGCACCGGCGTCTCGGCCTGGGAGCTGACCCCGCTGCTGATGCTCGCCGGCGTCGGCAACGGTCTGGTGATCCCGGCGTTGGCGGCGACCGTGATGGCCGCCGCCCCGGCGGACATCAGCGGGACGGTCAGCGGCGTCCTCACCACCACCCAGCAGTTCGCCTCGGCGCTGGGGGTTTCCGGCGGCGGCGCGCTCTTCTTCGCGCAGAGCGCCCGGCACGGCCCGGACGCCGGCCTGCTCGCCACCGTCCTCGTCGGCCTGGTCTCGGTCGCGGTCGCCTTCCTCGGCTCGCTCGTCCTCCCCCGCGCCGCGGTCGTCACGCCGTCCGTACCGACGCCTGCTCCCGTCCCTGCGAAAGTCGCCTGACCAGGTCGTGCACCGTCCGCCGTCGTCCGAGCTGCACCGTCGGCCGAGCTGCACCGTCGGCCGAGCTGCGAAGGGGTCAGGGCCGAGCCGCCAGGCCGCCTGTCCCAGCGCGCGCGATGCCGGCAGCGACGCGCGCGGCGGACGTCCCGAGCCCGGTCGGGGAGCCGAACGGCGGGACACCGGCCGCCGGATGCCGGCGCAGCTCCGACTCGTCGTAGCGGCGGGTCTCCTCGTGCCAGCGGAGCACGCCCGCCATCCAGTTCCGCAGTTCACCCACGTAACGCCCGACCGCGGCCCGGGCATCCTCGGCGAGGCCGAAAGCGTCGAACATGGCGGGCAGCTCACGGTCCACGATGTGCTCGAACTGCCGCATCCGGGCGGTCATCAGGTCGTTGACGACCACCATGGCCCGCTCGGTGGGGCAGTCGAGGAAGTTGCGCACCACCAGAACACCGTTGTTGAGCTCGCCTTCGAACTGGATCTCCTTCTGGTACGAGTAGATGTCGTTGAGCAGGGCGGCGTAGTCCGCGGCCGAGTTCTCCAGCGCGCGGATCGGGCCCGCCGCACCGACCTCGGCCGGCAGGCTCGATTCGGAGCCGATCCGGGTGAGGGTGATGGTCAGATCCGCGCCGAAGGTCGCCCGCCGCATCTCCAGGTAGTCCACGGGATCGGGTATCCGGTTGCCGGCGTGGTTCGCCAGCTCCCACAGCCAGCTGTCGAGCATCCTGTCGACCGCGCCGCGGAAGGCGCGGCGGGCGTCGCGGTCCAGCGGCGGCGCGGTGTGCGCCCACAGGTCGGCCAGCGCCTTTTCCAGGGGGATCACCGGAGGTGATGCCGCCTCCGCGCTCGCCCCGAGCTCCAGAGGGAGGAATTCCTTCAGCCGTTCGGTGCACGCCCGCGCGCCGGCGAGATCCCGGGTTCTTCCGAAGACCACCGGATAGTAGTCGTCCGCGTAGGTTCCCCAGGTGAGCCAGCGCGCGGCCAGGAAAAGCGCATCCCGGTCCGCCGTGGGGTGAATGCAGGCGGCGCAGAGCGGGAAGTCGTAGGAGACGAGCTTGTGCTCGTCCCAGATGCCGGGGACCGGGTCGAGCAGGCCCGTCGCCCGAGACCACCGGACGGTGTCGCGCCGGGCGCTCGCCAGGTGGGGGTTCTCGCCCGTCTCGAAGGGCATGTAGGGAGCCGGAACACGCATGGATCCGACGGCCTGGAAGGGCACGTGACTGAAAGCCCGCAGCCGCTGCGGCGCCGTGGCGAGAATCGATTCCAGCACTCGGGCGGTGGACGTGCCCAGGCC
>NZ_ADGX01000099.1 GCF_000177675.1 Parafrankia sp. EUN1f | reverse complement strand
GATCCGGCGGCGCAGGTCCCGCAGCGCCTTCTCCGAAGGCGTGACCAGCACCAGGCCGGGCAGGTCCCGCAGCCCGGCCACGAGCTTGTCCCACACACGGGCGTACCCCAGATGCCCGTACAGGCCCAGCGCGAGAACGAAGTACATCCCGACCCGGCTGGGTAGATCACGCACCCGCTGCTGCACACGGCCGGTTTCCGTCAGCACGGCATCGACCAGCTCGAACGGCGCGTGCTGGGTCAGTTCACCCAGATGCCCGGGCGCGAACACCCCCTCGGCGACCGTGAGGGAACGCGTCAGACAGACCGTGGGACACTGAGCAGGCAACGGGACCTCTGGCAGCAGGCGGATCTTGGCGGATCTCCTACCTACCAGCGGTCCCGTTGCGCGTTCACCACCAGCACCACGACACGCCGACGTCCCTTGACAGCCACCAACCACGCCTAACTACGCGGCCTTGGGGCAAGATCTGAGGATTTTTGTCGTGAGTGCGACCAGAATCCTCAGATCTTGCCAGAGGCCAGGCCAGGCCAGGCCTCCGCCTCAGGCGGAGGGCCGAGCGGCTGCTGGCGCCCTTTGGCCCTAGGACGCGCTGGCGGCCAGCAGCTCGCTGGCGCCGAGCTCCGCCGGCGTACCGGCGAACGTGATCTCGCCGCGATGCAGGACGTACACCATGTCGGCCAGGGCGAGCGCCTCCTCGGTGTACTGGTCGGCGAGGATCACGGTCGTACCCGCGTCGGCGACCGTCCCGAGCCAGGCGAACAGCTCGCTCGCGACCTTCGGGGACAGGCCCAGCGACAGCTCGTCCACCATGAGCACCGACGGGCGGGCGAGCAGCGCGCGGGCGAGGGCCAGCATGCGCCGCTCACCACCGGACATGGAGCCGGCCCGCTGGCTCAGGCGCTCCTGTAGCCGGGGAAACGCCTCCAGCGCGGGGGTGATGTCCGGGTGACCGCTGGCCTCGGCGATGATCTGCAGGTTGTCGCGGACGGACAGCGTCGCGAACACGGCCCGCTCGTCCGGGACGAGCATCAGCCCACGCTTCGCCCGGTTGGTCGTGGTCATTTTCGTGATCTGCTCACCGCGCCAGGTCAGCGAGCCGCCGCGCAGGGGGATGAGCCCGGCGATGGTGCGCAGCGTCGTGCTCTTGCCGGCACCGTTCGCGCCGAGCAGCGCGGTCACCGCCCCCGAGGGGATGGCCATGTCGATGCCGTGCAGGACCTCGATGGTGCGGTAGCCGGCCCGGGCGTTCTCCAGCCGCAGCTCGACGGCGGGCAGGCCGGCTTCGGCCGTGGGCGCGCCGTTCGGGTCGACGGCGAGGTGGGTGTCGCCGATCGCGGCGGGGTTGGCGGTCAACGAAGCTCTCCAGACGACACGGCCACGGCGGGCGGACCGCCGGTCGGCGGGCTGTCGGCGGGCGGTCCGCCCCCTGACGGCCCGCCCGCCGGCGAGGCACCCGTGTTCTTCGAGGTCAGCGGGCCCTGTGCCAGGTACACCGACCGCACGGTCGGGTCCGCGCGCACGGCCGCGGGTGCGCCTTCCGCCACGACCCGGCCGCCGACCATGGCATACACCCGGTCGACGACCTTGAAGACGAGGTCGACGTCGTGGTCGACGAGCAGGATCGCCACACCGTCGTCGGCGATCCGGCGGACCAGCGCCGAGAACCGTTCGGTCTCGGCCGCGTCCAGCCCGCTGGCGGGCTCGTCGAGGAGCAGCACGTCGGGGCGTGCGCACAGGGCGCGGGCGAACTCAACGAGCCGCAGCGCACCTGTCGGCAGGGTGCCGGCGATGCTCTCCCGGATGTCCTCCAACCGCAGGGAGGCCAGGACGTCGTCGACGATCTGCAGCGCACCGCTGCGCCCGCGTGCCCTGAACCCGAGCAGGTCGCCGGCGTAGTCGCGGCGCCGGTTCTCGGCGGCGACGAGCAGGTTGTCCGCCACGGTGAGGCTGGGGAACAGCGACGGTACCTGGAAGGTCTGGACCAGCCCGCGTCGGGACCGGGCGTCCGGGCTCATCCTGGTGATGTTGCGCTGGCCGAGGAGGACCTTGCCCTCGTCGGGCTGTTCCACCCCGGTGAGCAGGCTGAACAGGGTGGACTTGCCGGCGCCGTTCGGTCCGATGAGGCCGGTGATCTGGCCGCTGGGGACGTCCATGTTGACGTCCTCGACGGCGGTGAGGCCGCCGTAGCGGCGGACGAGGCCACGTGCGGACAGGTCGTTGCGGCTCATCAGGCACCCCTCTCGACCGGTACTCCGGGCAGGTGTGGCCGCGGCCCGGCGAGGCCCTGGCGTTCGGCGGAGTCCGCCTCGCCCGCCCGTGCGCTGGGCAGCATTTCGAGGGTCAGCCCGCTGCGGGCCGTGTGGTTCGCGACCGCGACGAGCAGCGTCTCGCCGAGCGGGGTGGGCCTGGGCGCACCGGCGGGCAGCACGATCCGAATGCCGCCGCCGGACCCGCCGGACCCGCTGGTCCCGCTGGATCCGGCGGCCCCGTGCCGGGTGGCGCCGGCCGCGCCGGCCATGCCCGGTACGGCCCCGCCGGCCCGGGCCAGCCGGTTGGCGGCGGCGTGGGTGGTGTGCGCCGAGGGCACGAACTCGTCCGCCAGCACCCGGGCGACCCATGCGATGCCGCCCCGGACCGCGGAGGCGAGGCCGCCCGGCAGCCAGCCGAGCGAGAGCGCGAGGATGCCGACCGCGAGGATCGACGAGCCGGCCGGGGCGAGCACGTCGATGGCGACGATGAAGCCGGCCGCGATGATGGCGCCGGCGGCGCTGTCCGCACCGAAGACGACCACCGCCGTGAACCAGAGCAGGCTCTGCATCGGGGCGAAGTCGTCGGTGGAGAACGACGACGCGCTGAAGGTGAGCAGCGCGCCGCCGAGGCCGGCCACCGCCGAGGAGATGGTGAACGCGAGCAGCTTGAGGCTGCGGACGTCCACACCGACCGCCGCGGCACCCTCGGAGTGGTCACGCACCGCCAGCAGCGCCCGGCCGATCCGGCCATGGTGCAGGCTGCGGACGACCAGCAGGCCGAGGCCGAGGCAGAACAGCTCGAAGAGGTAGAAGGCCTTGTCGCCCAGCTCGGCGCCGAAGAGCTCCAGCGGGTCCACGTACAGGCCGGAGGCGAAGTCCGGCTGCTCGAAGACGAAGCGGCTCACGACCGCGCCGACGGCGAAGGTCGTCAGCGCCAGGACCAGGCCGCGCCGGCGGATGGCCGGCCAGCCGGTGATCAGCCCGATCGGTGCGACCATGATCGCGCCGATGAACATGGCCCAGATGCCGGGGACGGCCGGCAGGCCGAACAGGTCGCCGTTGGCGAGCTTCAGGGTGAACAGGGAGCCCAGCCCCGCGTAGCCGGCGACACCGAGGGAGAGCTGGCCGCTGTACCCGGTGAGGATCACCAGCGACAGGAAGATCAGTGCCAGCGCCGGGACCATGAACGCCGAGCGCAGGTCGGCCGGGGCGAAGGTCATCGGCGCCATCAGCAGCGCGGCGCCGCCGAGCTTGCCGAGGACGTCCCGGCGGGCCTCATCCCGGCTCACGGGGCCCGACGGCGGCGCGCCCCGGCTGGAGAAGCTCCCGGTGGAGCCCGAGTCGCCGTTACCGAGCTCGCGCAGTCTGGGTACGACGAGGAGCAGCACCAGCAGCATGACGATGAACAGGTTCGACTGCAGGACGGTGAGGACCGTTCCCGCGTCGCCGTCCAGGGTGACCTGCTTGAGCTCGCTCTGCGCGACGGCGATCCCGAGCGCGGTCAGCACCGCCACCGGCAGGCTCGCCAGCCGGGCGGCCACCACGACCGCGAACGTCTCCAGGACCAGCAGGGTCAGTCCGTAGGGGGTGAGCCGGAACTGCGGCGCCAGCAGGATGCCGGTGAGGCCGGCCATCGTGGTGCCCAGTGCCCAGCCGGCCGCCGCCACCTTGTCCGCGGGCACCCCGGAGAGCTCGGCGAGCTGCCGGTCGTCGACGACGGCCCGCACCTGGCGGCCGAACTTCGTCTTCGCGCCGAGAATGCCGAGGACGATGCAGAACACGGCGACCATCGCCAGCTCGGCGAGAGCGTCCACACCGACCCGGGTGTCACCGATCTTGACGGTGTCCGCGGGGAAGATGCTCGGTGCGTCACCGCGGGAGCCGAGGCCCCAGATGCCGGCGGTCATACCGAGAGTGAGCACGAGGACGCCGAGGCTGGCGACCAGCGACTCCGCGGCCGAGGCACGGCGGCGGGCCAGCGGGCGGAAGACGAGCCGTTCCAGCAGCAGGCCGATGCCGGGGGAGAGGACCGCGAGGGCGAGGACCGCGGCCAGCCAGATCGGCAGGCCCCACTCGACGACCATCTCGCGGAACACATAGGCGACCAGGGTGGCGATGCCGCCCTGGGCGAAGTTGAGAACGCCGTTGGTCCGGTAGGTGACCAGCACGCCGATACCGGACAGGGCCGCGATCGCCCCGAGCGAGATGGCGGTGAGCGCGAGATTGATACTGGTCATCCGCTCACTCCGCGGGAGGTGCCGGGGACGGGCCGGTCAGCGGCTCCGCGCCCGGGTCGACGGTGCCCATGGTGTCGTCCGGAGCCGGCTCAGAACCGCTGGCCGGAGACGGCTGCGGAGGCGGAGCTCGTCTGGGCCACGAACGGCTGGCCCGGTGCGCTGCCCGGGACGTCGTGCCCCTGGGCGGCGGGCGCGGGTACGTCGGCGGCCTCGGTGTCGGCCGCTCCGCTGGCCGCGGCGGCGATGATCAGGGTGTGCAGGTCGTCGACCTGGCCGGCGAGCCGGTTCTGCGTGGCCTGGTTGGCGTCCACCCGGTCGGCGACCAGCAGGGCGCTGCCCACGAGGACCAGCGCCAGGCCGCCGAAGCCGCCCGACACCACGTACGGGAGCTGGTACGCGACGTCCGTCTCCTTGGAGACGCCCAGGTAGCAGCCGAGGAGAAGAACGCCGCCGGCTGCGGCGACCACCCATCCCCGCAGCGCTCGCACGACATCGACGACGAGACGCGACGTCGGTCGCGCTCCGCCGGCGGCAGCGGTCTGCTCGTCCACTTTCGTCTCCCCCAAGGAGCGTCTCGGCTGTGCCCGTCGCCCACGATTCACTGCGAGGCACGTCGAACGTGCCTCGCAGTGCGGTGAATCCCCGACGACAGCCGCCAGATTAGTGTGCTCAGCTCACCAGGTGGAGTGTCAGGTTGCGCGAGGGCAGTTCCCGGCCAGGCAGGACCGGGCACGAGGCAGCCATGATGGATGCCTCCCTGGAAGGATATGACCTGCTTTAAAACGTCTTGTCACGCCCTGCCGGGCCACGCTTTGGTCGGCAATCTGTCACGTTGCGTTGGAAAAATTCTCCTGGCGGAGGGCAGTCCATGTGCCACCCATGGTGAGGGTGGCCGGAAAGTGGTGGCCCGAGATCGTCCGGTGGCCCGAGATCGTCACAGCTCGATGCGGGCGGCGTCGGTGAGAGCGGTGTGCGCACCCTCCGCGAGGACGCCGTCCGCGACGAAACCGTCCGCGTACTCGGTCGACTGCCGGGGGTGCGGCGGTGCGAAGACCGGAGCCCGCACCGCGGCACAGCGCCCCGCGGCGAGCAGGTCCGTGTCGGCGTCGGCGTGAGCCTCGGAGTGGGCGTGGGCATGGGTGCCGGTGCTGGCCGGGTCGCCCGGGTTCGGTGTGCCGGCCCCCACCGGCTCGCAGCGCTCCGCCCACACCCTGCGCCGGCTGGAGGTGGACCGGTCCTCCACCTCCAGCGGGGTCGGCACGCCGTTCAGGACGGCCTGCAGGTGGGCCCACTCGTGGGCGCGCTCCCAGCTCGGGAACGACCCCAGATGCTCGCCCTCGTAGTCATAGACGTGGAAGGGACGACCCACCGCTGCCCTCTCCTTCGGTCGGCTCGACTTCGTCGGCTCGGCTTTGGTCGGCTCATCGTTTCACGCCGGCCCGCGCCGATCGGGCATACCGACGAAACCCGCGCCGGGCAATCGGACGGGTCGGACGGTCGGGTGCTCAGGTGCTCAGGTGCTCAGGTGATCAGCTGTTCAGTTGCTCAGGTGCCGATCGGGACGTCCGCCCGGCCGACCGGGACCGATTCGAGGACGGCCGTGGAGCGCCAGGCGTCCGCGACGATCCGCTCGATTGTCGAGGAGGGCGAGTTCCACCCGAGGTCGGCGCGGATCCGCGTGCTGTCGGCGATGAGCGCCCGCGGTTCGGGCACCGCGGGCAGGGTCACCCGCGGGACGTCCCGCCCCGTCACGCTCTCCACCGTCGCCAGCACGTCGGACACGCTCACCCCGACGCCGGAGCCGACGTTGTACACCGTGCACTGGCCGGGCACGACCGCGCGCAGCGCCGTCAGATAGGCCCGGGCCATGTCGACCACGTGCACGTACTCACGGATCGACGCGCCGTCGCCGTTCACCCGGAAGGCGTCCCGCCGCCCGGAGGCCACCCCGAGCGCGGCCGGGATGATCCGGCTGCTGTCGCGGTCGGAGTGGGAACCGACCGCGCCGGCCACGTTGAACGAGCGCAGCACGACCGCGCCGAGCCGCCCGGTCGCGGCCTGATAGGCCACGGCCTGCTCGGCCGCGAGTTTTGAAGCTCCGTAGGGACTGGTCGGCGCGGCGGCGCGGGTCTCCGGGATCGGTGAGGTTCCACCGTCCCCGTAGACGGCGCAGCTGGAGCCGAACACGAACCGGGGGGCCAGGCCGGTCGCCCGGGTGCCCGCATCGAGGGCCGCGAGCAGGTTGATCGTTCCGGTGACGTTCGCGGCGAAGTACCGCAGCGGCGTCTCGCGGGATTCCCGCACCCGGGTCAACGCGGCCAGATGGCACACCCCGTCGAACCCGCGGCTGACGCCGGCCGCGGCGAGCTGACGCGGTTCGAGGAGGTCCGCCTGGACCACCTCGACCATCCGCGACAGCCGCGACCGCGCTGTCGCGTCCCGAACGAGGGCGGTGACCTGGTGGCCGGCGGCGCAGAGCAGGTCGGCGGTCACACCGCCGACGAACCCCGAGGCGCCGGTGACGAGGATGCGCACAGCGGCCTGATCAGACCGCTGCCCGCGAGCGCAGGCCTGGCAGCAGGGTCTCCCGGTGCCGCCAGGCGAGCTCCAGGCAGGCCGCGGCGGACGGAGCGAGCGGCTCGGTGTCCACCAGCCGGCGCAGCGAGGCCTGGGTGAAGGGGATTCCCTCATGCGCCTGGCGGCCCGGGCCGGTCGACACGACCGATCCCTCGGCGTTGGTGCGGACCATGTCCGCGAACAGCGAGTCGAACGTGTCGGCCTCCACGACGAGGACGGTGAGGATCTCACCGAACAGCGTCAGCGCGTCCAGGCCGATCCCGAAGCAGAAGACCCGCAGGCCACCGGACCGGCGCGCCTGTTCGAAGGAACGGAATGGCTCGTCGGTGTCATAGTCGATCGGCCGGGACGAGCTGCCGTCGTGCTCGGCGTTGCCGAGCAGCTCCTCGCTGAGCTCGCGCATGACGTTGCGCCACAGGTCGAAGTCGGCGTCGTGGTGGAACGGCGTGATGCCGGACGGCTGGAACACCCCGGCGGGCAGCACGTGGTAGACCCCACCCGCGGTCGCCACCGAGCCGGCGCTGCGGCGGTGCAGCACGAAGCTGGCGCTGCCCCGGTCGAGGCGGATGGTCAGGGTGTTGATGGACGGCAGCGCGACGCGGCCGGCCAGGTCGAACGGGTCGCCGATGCGGCGGCGGAACGGCAGCGCGGGCCAGGCGAGCTCGCCGCCCATCATGGCCGCGGCGGTCTCGTGCGCCACGGTCTCGCAGACGTCGACCGCGTCGAAGTACGTGGTGTGCCCGAACGTGAGGGTCGGGGCGGCGCCCGCGGTCTCCGCGACGTCCAGCAGGCGGAAGCTGAGCCGGTTCTCGAAGAGGGTCGGCCGGTCGAGGTCGCGCATCGCGCGGGTGTAGCGCTGGTAGCGGGACTGCGCGCCGCCGTCGCCGACCAGCGGGCGGGTCGCGTCGGCCTCGGGCTCGGCACCGGTGAGCGCCGGCTCACCGGCCGCCTCCTCCCAGCGCAGGCCGATGTCGTTGATGTCGACCGGGGTGTCCCACACCCAGCCGGGGCGGGCGAGCAGACCGTTGCCGAGGCGGTAGGTCTCCGGGTACAGCCGCGCGGCGGCGCGCGCCAGGCTGATCCGGTGGTGGTTCAGGTGGTCGCGGGTGAGCCGCCAGGCGCGCTGGCTGCCGGCCACCTTCTCTACTGTCGAGCCGCGCGGTGGCTCACGACGCCGGTCGGCCAGACCGCCGGGGGCGAGTCCGACGTCCTCGGGTGACAGTCCGAGGTTGCGGGCGATGTGGCGCAGCGTGGAGATGTCGTGGATCGCCCGCCGACCGCTCTCGACCTTCGACACATAGGACTGGTCGAAGCCGAGAAGGTCGGCGAGTTGCTGCTGGGTCAGGCCATGGGCCTGCCGGTACGCCCGTAGCAGCGACCCGATTCCAACACTTGTTGGAGTCGTCCGCGGTGGGGTCCACAGCCAGGTTTGTCCAGTCACCCGCTGTCCTCTCGTCCGGCGTCGGAGTAACGCGAAGTGAGCATAACGAGTCAGGCATGTAGGGGCGTGAACACATAAATCGAACTGTGCGCATTATCCATCATTTATAGCGCACTGCGACGCCGCCGATACCTGCTGTTATTGGGGTGGGGACGGGGTGAACTCGCAGTGCGACGTTCCGGCGCGGGACCGGGCGATCGCGGCGGAAACCCCGGGGCGCCACGTCTTGGCCATTGGGCGCACTTCTGGAGTCTTTCGGCCCCTCGACTGGTGATCACCGATTGGCTGCCCCGTCCGCCAGATCAAGGAACACCACCACGATGATCAGTACAAACACCCAGCGCAGCAGGCCCATTCGCCCCCAGACCTCGCGGACGAGGCTCCCTCCCGCGCGACGCCCGGCGACCAGCAGGGCGAGCAGCGCGCCGCCGACAACCACGAGGAAAACCCCGGCATAGCTTCGGTCCACGCGCACGACGATCTCACGGACCGGGGGTTCTTGGGACAGTAACTAAGTGGGTACCGGCCAGATCGCGCGTAACGGGTCGATCCCAGGCCCTGGTTGCGCTTCAGGGCGCCTTGATGGGGCGATCCTGGTTACGCTCCGTTAACGAGGCCTGTGTCGTGAATCACATGGCCTGATGAGTGTTTCGAGCCGCTCTCAGGCATACCCGGCCGTGTTGCTGGGTATGCCAGGGCGCGCACTCCAGGTGCCGCCTCCGGCGCCGCGGTCGACCGGTCTGGCCGGCGCCCGGCGCGGCGGCTCGCGTCCCGGTCGAGATGTGGTGCGCCAGGCGGCTCTCGTCCCTACCCTGGTCCGGATGTCCACGGTCCCGACCCCCACGGCCCCGACGTCCTCGGCTCCGCAGTCCACGGTCCCGGCGCCGACAGGCCCGACGCCCACGTTCCCGACGCCCGCGGTCCCGACGTCCACGGTCCCGACGTCCACGGCGTTGCTGACCGACCACTACGAGCTGACCATGCTGCAGGCGGCCCTGCGCTCGGGCATGGCCGGCCGCCGGGCGGTCTTCGAGGTCTTCACCCGCTCCCTGCCGGCCGGCCGCCGTTTCGGCGTCCTCGCCGGGACGGGCCGCCTGCTCGCCGCCATCGAACAGTTCCGGTTCGGTCCGCAGGAGACAGAGCACCTGCGGTCCACCGGCGTCGTCGACGACCGGACCGTCGACTGGCTGGCCGGCTACCGGTTCGGCGGCGACATCGACGGATTCGCGGAGGGGGAGCCCTTCCTGCCGGGAACCCCTGTCCTGGTGGTGGAGGGCACGTTCGCCGAGTGCGTCCTGCTGGAGACGCTCGTGCTGTCCGTGCTCAACCACGACAGCGCGGTCGCGGCGGCCGGTGCCCGCATGGTCGCCGCCGCGGGGGACCGGCCCTGCCTGGAGATGGGCGGCCGGCGCACCCACGAGCAGGCCGCGGTGGCAGCGGCCCGCGCGGCCTACATCGTCGGGTTCGCCGGGACGTCCAACCTGGAGGCGGCCCGCGGCTACGGCGTGCCCAGCGCCGGGACCAGCGCGCACGCCTTCACCCTCGTCCACGACGACGAGGCCGCCGCCTTCGCCGCCCAGGTGGCAGCGCTCGGCGCCGGCACCACGCTGCTGGTGGACACCTACGACATCACCACCGGCATCGCGAACGCGGTGGCTGCCGCGGGCACCGGCCTCGGCGCGATCCGGATCGACAGCGGTGACCTGGCCGCCGGCGCCCGCGCCGCCCGGGCCCAGCTCGACGCGCTCGGTGCGGTGGCGACCCGCATCGTCGTCACCGGCGACCTGGACGAGCACGCGATCGCCCGCCTGGCCGCGGCGCCGGTCGACAGCTACGGGGTGGGCACCAGCCTGGTGACCGGCTCGGGCGCGCCTACCGCCGGCTTCGTCTACAAGCTGGTCGAGGCCGACGGCCGCCCGGTGGCCAAGACCTCGATCGGCAAAGGCACCCGCGGTGGGCGCAAGGAGATCGTGCGCCGTTTCGGCCCGGACGGATCAGCGGTCGCCGACGTCATCATCCCGGGCGGCGAGTGGCCGGGAGCGACCCGGGCCCGCGGCGCGGACCCCGCGGACCGACCGCTGCTCGTGCCGCTGATGCGGGCCGGCGCGGTGGTGGCCGGAACCCTGGTCGGCGCGGCCGGTGTCACCCGCGCCCGAGAGCATCACCGGGCGGCGCTGGGGTCACTGCCGGCCTCGGCCCGGGATGTCCGCTTCGGGCAGCCGTGCCTGCCGGTTGTCGTCGCGGGCGACGGCACCCGCGCGGTTTCCTGACGGGCAGGTCGTCGCGGGCGCGGCACCCGCGCGACTCCTGACGGGCAGCAAGAACTGAGGGTTTTGGTCGTTCCGGCAGCCATGATCCTCAGGTCTTGCGCGGCAGCATCGCCAGCTGTGGTGGCAGCTCGAAGCCGCGACTCGAGGAGTCGAGGATATTGGTCGTGCTGGCGGCCGTGATCCTCAGGTCTTGTCCGGTAGCAACGCCCGGGACGCAGTCGGAGGGTCGCCGGGGTGGCGCCCCACCGCTGCGGCCAGACTTGCCCGGTGGCCACGAACCCGCCGTCGAACGCCGCGATTCCGGCTGCCGCCGCGATTCCGGCTGTCGCCGCGATTCCGGCTGTCGCCGTGAGCGTCGACGTCGTGCTGCTGACCCTGCGGTCGGGGCGGCTGTGCGTCCTCGTCAGCCAGCGGGCCACCGAGCCCTTCTGCGGATCCTGGGCGCTGCCGGGCGGGTTCGTGGCAGCCGACGAGGATCTCGACTCCTCGGCCCGGCGCCAGCTCGCCGAGGAGACCGGGGTGACGACCACCGGCCATCTCGAACAGCTGCGCACCTACGGCTGCCCGCACCGGGATCCGCGCACCAGGGTGGTCAGCGTCGCCTACCTCGCACTGCTGCCGAACCTTCCGCAGCCCACCACCGGGCGGGACGGGCAGCACGCCCGGTGGTGGCCGGTCGAGGACCTCGGCTCCGCGGACGGGCCGACCCTGGCCTTCGACCATCCGCAGATCGTGGCGGACGGGGTGGAACGGGCCCGCGGGAAGCTGGAGTACACGCCGCTGGCGGCGGCGTTCTGCGAGGAGCCGTTCACCCTGGCCGACCTGCGCCGGGTGTATGAGGCGGCCTGGGGCGTCGTGCTCGATCCGCCCAACTTCCGGCGCAAGGTGCTCTCCACCCCGGGCTTCGTCGTGGCGGTCGGGCAACGGTCCTCCCCGCGGGGCGGCGGCCGCCCGGCCGAGCTGTACCGGCTCGGTTCGGCGACCGCCCTGCACCCACCACTGCTGCGCCGCTCGGTCTGACCGCCGTGCCGCTCGGTCTGACCGCCGTGCCGCCCGGTTCTGGCGTCCGAACCGGTCGGCCGGGCGATGTTCCGTACTGTTTGTAGTTCTTCGGGCGCGCGGGACGGGAGGGCGCCGCCGTGCGCGTGCGGTCGTGAGCCCGCGGGCGGGAGGGGTAACAATAGACCTCGTGTCCGTCACCGCCGTGTCGCCGGTCGAAGTCGAGGACGTTGAGGACCTCCCCGAGGACGAACGTCTTTGGGTCACCATCGTCTGGAACGATCCGATCAACCTCATGTCGTACGTGACGTACGTCTTCCGCAAGCTTTTCGGCTACAGCGAGCAGAAGGCGACGAAGCTCATGCTGGACGTCCATCACAAGGGCCGGGCGACCGTCACGTCCGGTACCCGCGAGGAGATGGAGGCGGCCGCCGAGCGGCTGCACACCTACGGCCTGTGGGCCACCATCGCGCAGGACTGAGCGTGGCTTCGGGGCTGCCGTCACGTGGGTTCGCGGTGCCGGCCCGGGCGGCGGGTGCGGTCCGGGTGGCGTTCGGTGCGGTGGGTGTGGCCGGTGCGGTTGGTGTGACAGCCCGGTGGCTGTGGGCCGTAGGCTGGCGGCGGCCGGTGCCGTCGGCCAGGCCCGAGGGTGGCCGCGTTCCCCGGCTGGCGGCCATCCGAGCGACGACCCAGGGGTGGATGCGTGTGAACGGTTTCCGGCGGACGAGTGCCGGGATCGAGCTGCGGCTTCCCCGGCTCGAGTCGACGCTGCTCACCGAGCTGCTGGAGCAGGTCGACGGGCTGCTGCAGCCGCCGCCGGTCGACGATCCGCTGGAGGCGCTCGTCGGCCTGCGTGACACCGCGCCCCCACCGCCGGAGGACCCGGCGGTGGCGCGGCTGCTGCCCGACCCCTACCCGGACGACCCGATGGCCTCCGGCGACTTCCGGCGCCGCCGGACGGACGAGGCGCTTGCTCACAAACGCGACGCCGCCGCCCGGGTGCTGGCCGCGGTGCCGGCCCCCGGCGACGTCCTGCTGCTCGACGAAGCCGCCGCCCAGGACTGGCTGACGGTGCTCAACGACCTGCGGCTGGTGCTCGGCACCCGGCTCGGGCTCACCGACGACGAGTCGACCGAGGAGCTCGACCGGCTCAGTCCGGACGATCCGCGGCTTCCGATGGCCGCCGTCTACAGCTTCCTGACCGAGCTGCTCGACGAGCTGACGCGGACCCTGCTCTGACCCGGTCCCCGACTTGCTCGGACCTTTCTTTGATCTTGCTCCGGCTCTAGTTCCCGGCCCGGCGGGCCCTGTTTCCGGCCCGGCGCCGGCCCTGTTCCGGCCCGCGCTCGTGCGGTGACCGGACCGGAAGTGGGGCGCAGCTCACGCGGCGCCACCTGCTGCAGGCGGGCTGAGGTCAGGTGTGTGTTCGCATGGACGCCCGATCCGGCCCATCCGCGTCGTACGGTTGTCGCGTGCTGCGCATCGACCGAACCCACTACGAGGCGATCGTCGCCCATGCCCGCCGTGACCATCCAGACGAGGCGTGCGGGCTCATCGCCGGTCCCATCGGCTCGGACCGGCCGGAGCGGTTCGTCCCGATGCTCAACGCCGAGCGTTCGCCCACCTACTACCGTTTCGACGACGCGGAGAAGCTCCGGGTCTTCCGGGAGATGGACGATCGCGACGAGGAACCCGTGGTGATCTACCACTCGCACACCGCCACCGAGGCCTACCCGTCGCGGACGGATGTCTCACAGGCGAGCATCCCGGATGCGCACTACGTGCTGGCGTCGACGCGGGATCCGGAGACGGCCGAGTTCCGATCCTTCCGGATCGTGGACGGCGAGGTCATTGAGGAGCAGGTGGAAATCCTCTGACCCCGCTGTGACGTTCTCCCAGAGGACGCGACGGCTCGGGCATCCGGTCCGGGGGCCTGCGAGCATGGGCAACCGGCCGAGTCGGATTCCGACGTGTCCGCAAGCAGCTGTCCGGAAGCGGGCAGCAGACGTGTCACGCCGCCCACGGTGGGCGGCTCGCCGCGCGGCGGATCCGCCAGCGGTAACCGAGGAAGGAGCACCATGGCAGTCCAGGTCCGTGTGCCGACGATCCTGCGCAACTACACAGGAGGCGCCAAGCTGGTCGAGGGCACGGGCGACACGCTCGCGGCGCTCTTCCTGGATCTCGAGTCCCGCCACCCAGGCCTGCGCGGCCGGCTGATCGCCAGCGAGGGCGAGGGCGAGGCCCAGCTGCACCGCTTCGTGAACATCTACGTCAACGACGAGGACGTCCGCTTCCTCGGCAGCCTCGACGCCAAGATCAGCGACGGCGACAATGTCACGATTCTCCCAGCCGTGGCCGGTGGCTCCGGTACCTCTGGTGCCTCCGTCGTGGTCTGCGGCTCCACCGGCACCGCCGTGGGCATGCGGCTTCTCTGATCAGGGCGGGCAGGTCCCCACTCATGCGTTACGAATCCCTGGTGGACTCGGTCGGCCGCACCCCCCTGGTCGGCCTTCCGCGGTTGTCGCCCTCCGCCGAGGTCCGACTCTGGGCGAAACTGGAGCAGGACAACCCCACCGGATCGATCAAGGACAGAGCGGCGCTGTGGATGGTCGCGGACGGGGAGAAGCGCGGTCTGCTCTCCCCGGGCGCGACGATCCTGGAGCCGACGTCCGGGAACACCGGTATCTCCCTGGCGATGGTGTGCAGCCAGAAGGGGTACCGGCTGATCTGCGTGATGCCGGAGAACACGTCCGTGGAGCGCCGCCAGCTGCTCCAGATGTGGGGCGCCGAGATCGTCTACTCGCCGGCCGCCGGCGGCTCGAACGAGGCGGTGGCCGTGGCGAAGCGCCTCGCCGCGGAGAACCCGGACTGGGTCATGCTCTACCAGTACGGCAATCCGGCGAACGCGCAGGCTCACTACGAGACGACCGGTCCGGAGATCCTGGCGGATCTGCCGAACATCACCCACTTCGTCGCCGGGCTCGGAACCACCGGCACGCTGATGGGAACCGGTCGGTACCTGAGGGAGAACGTCCCCGGCATCTCGATCGTGGCCGCCGAGCCGCGGTACGGCGAGCTGGTCTACGGCCTGCGCAACATCGACGAGGGGTTCGTCCCAGAGCTCTACGACGCGTCCGTGCTGACCTCCCGCTACTCGGTCGGCCCGCGGGAGGCCCTGCGCCGCACCAGGGAACTGGTGCAGCAGGAGGGCATCTTCGCGGGCATCTCGACCGGTGCGATCCTGCACGCCGCCCTGGGGCAGGCCGAGCGGGCGGTTCGTGAGGGGCGGCGGGCGGACATCGCGTTCATCGTCTGCGACGGCGGGTGGAAGTACCTGTCGACGGGTGCCTACGCGGGCACCCTCGCCGAGGCGGAGGCCGCGCTGGAAGGCCAGCTCTGGGCCTGAACAGCTCCGGGCCTGAACAGCTCCGGGCCTGAACAGCTCCGGGCCTGAACAGCTCCGGGGCCGAACAGCTCCGGGCCTGAACTCAGGCCCACAGCCCGCGCCCTGGTTCCCGGTCGCTTCCCGTCCGTCCGGGGCAGGCCGGTCGGTGTCGGCACGACCGGCCTGACCTCAGGCCGGTCGTCGGGCGCCCAGCTGGTCGGCGATGACGGTCGCCAGCTCGCGCAGCGCCTTGCCCCGATGGCTGATCAGGTCCTTCTCGTCCGCGGTGAGCTCGGCGTTCGTCCTGGTCTCGCCGTCGGCGACGAACAGCGGGTCGTAGCCGAAACCGCCCTCGCCGCGCCCGGCGGTCAGCAGCCGACCGCGTAGCGAGCCGTGGACGACGTGCTCGGCGCCGTCGGGGGTGACCAGCGCGGCGGCGCACACGAAGGCCGCCCCGCGGCGCTCGGCCTCGACGTCGTCGAGCTGCGCCAGCAGGAGCGCGTTGTTCGCGGCGTCCCGGTCCGTGCGGGTGCCGGTGCGGACACCGGCCCAGCGGGCCGAGCGCACCCCGGGCATTCCGGCGAGCTCGTCCACGGTGAGCCCCGAGTCGTCCGCGATCGCGGCGAGTCCGGTGCGGGCGACCGCGTCCCGTGCCTTGATCAGCGCGTTCTCGGCGAACGTCGAACCGGTCTCCGCCACCTCGGGGCCGGGTGGCAGCGCTACCACCTCGATCGCCAGGCCCGTGCCGGCTAGGATCCGGCCCAGCTCGCGAAGCTTCCCGTCGTTACGGCTGGCCAGGACGACCCGCCACGGGCCCGCGTCGGTGGCGGTCACCGCGAGCCAGCCGACTTCGCCGCGGGGAGGGCGCGTTCCGGGCGTGGCGGGCCGGCTGGGGCCGGCTGGGCCAGGGCCGCGTTCTGGATCTCGGTGAGCCGGTTGCAGCCCGCGGTCGCGAGGTTCAGCAGCTCGTCCAGGGCAGCCCGGTCGAACGGGGTGCCCTCGGCGGTGCCCTGGACCTCGACGAAGCCGCCGGTGCCGGTGCAGACGACGTTCATGTCCGTGTCCGCCGTGGAGTCCTCGGTGTAGGCGAGGTCGAGCATCGGAACGCCCTTGACGATGCCGACACTGACCGCGCAGACGCTGGTGACGATCGCGGACGGACGTCCGAGCCACCGGCAGGCGTCCGCGAGCGCCACGTAGGCGCCGGTGATCGCCGCCGTGCGGGTGCCGCCGTCCGCGAGCAGGACGTCGCAGTCGATGGCGATGGTGTTCTCGCCGAGCGCCTTCAGATCGATCGCCGCGCGCAGGCTGCGCCCGATCAGCCGGGAGATCTCATGGGTGCGCCCGCCGATCCGCCCCCGCACCGACTCCCGGTCGTTGCGGGTGTGGGTCGCCCGGGGCAGCATCGAATACTCGGCGGTCACCCAGCCGAGGCCGCTGCCCTTGCGCCATCGTGGGACGCCCTCGGTGACGGACGCGGCGCACAGCACCCTGGTGAGCCCAGCGGAGATCAGCGCCGATCCCTCCGCGTGCTCCTGCCAGCCCCGCACGATCGTGATGTCGCGGAGCTGGTCGGTCTTCCTGCCATCGACTCGGATCACGGGAGGAGACCCTATCCGCGAGCGCGGCCGGGCCTGCGAGGCGCTGCTCAGAGCTCGTAGACCGCCCCGGTGCTGGCCAGGGTCAGGTCCCCGTCGAACGCGTCCCGGGCCTCGCCATGGGTGCGTTCCACGTTCCCCCAGGGCACCAGGTGCGTCAGCACGAGCCGGCCGACGTCGGCCCGGGTCGCGTGCTCGCCGGCGTCCTTGCCGGTCAGATGCAGATCCGGCGGGTTGTCCTCGCCGTCGAGGAAGGACGCCTCGCACAGGAACAGATCGCTGCCCTGGGCCAGCCGCACGAGCCGGTCGCACGCCCCGGTGTCGCCGGAGTAGGTCAGGGTCCTCCCGCCGGCGTTGATCCGCACGCCGTAGGCCTCGATGGGATGCGCGACCCGGGCCAGGTCGATCCCGAAGGGCCCGATGTGCAGGCGGCCGGGCCCGATCGTGCGGAAGTCGTAGATGTCGGCGAGGGAGTCGTCCGGCCAGCGCTCGAACGCCCCGCACAGGCGCTCCTGGGTGTTGATCGGCCCGTAGACCGGGAGCTTGGGCGGCATCCCCTCGGGGTGGTAGCGCCGCGCGTAGGAGGTGGCGACCAGATCCAGGCAGTGGTCCCCGTGCAGATGGCTCAGCAGGACGGCGTCGACGTCGCGGATGTCGCAGTGGTTCTGCAGCTCGCCGACGGAGCCGTTGCCGGCGTCCAGAACGAGGCGGAAGCCGTCGTGCTCGATCAGGTAGGACGAACAGGCGGAGGCGGGCCCCGGGTAGGTGCCCGAACAGCCGAGGATCGTGAGCTTCATCGGGCGACCACCTGGCGGACCTGACAGGTCTGGCGGATCGAGCGGCTCCGGCGGGTCTGGCGGATCGGCCGGGTCTGGCGAAGCCGGCGGGTCCGGGACGCTGCCGGGGCGCCGGGGGCCGGGAGCCGATGGGCCGGTGGTGGTAGATCGGGGTCGCGGAAGCGGCCGTCGCGGGCCAGTACCCGGTCAGTGGCCTCCGAGGTCTCCTCCGCACTGCGCACGAGTGTGACCCCCTCTCCCGGAACAAGCCCGGTCACACCGGTCAGCAGTGGATAGCGGGTGCAACCAAGAATCACTGTGTCCACATCGGCTTCCTGCAGCGGCGCGCGATACGCCTCGGTCAGTCCCAGCAGCTCTCGCCCGGACGTGATGCCCTCCACGACGAAGGCGCCGAAAGCCGGGCACGCCACACTTACCAGTTCTGTCCCGGAGGCCGCGGAAAAAGCGTCCTCATAGGCCCGACTGGCGTTGGTGGCGACCGTTCCGACGACTCCCACCCGACCACTCCGTGTTGCTGCTACGGCACGGCAGGTCGTGGGCACAATGACCTCGACGACCGGTACGTCATAACGTTCCCGGGCATCGCGCAGGCATGCCGCGCCCGCGGAGTTGCCTGCGATGACGAGAAGCTTCACACCCGCGGCGACAGGCTGGTCCAGCACCGCCGGTGCAGGTGGGCGGACCTCGGCGCCGGGTTGCGGGCCGTACGGCGCGTTCGCGGTTTCGCCGAGGTGGAGCAGGGGCCGCGCTGGGAGTCGGTCCCCGATCGCGCGCGCAACGGTGCGACCACCGACTCCGCTGTCGAACACTCCGATGGGCGCGCCACTCATGAGCGATGAGACTAAGCCGGAAACCTGTCAGCCACCCTGTGGCTGTCGTCACGGGGGCGGTGTCCGATCCCGGACAGTCCGTGCGTGACGGACATGCTCCGCGTTGCGGGGCGGGGTGCGCATTCCCGTCAGCGACGAACCCGTCCACCTCGTGCCGTGTCGGGTCAGGGCGGCGCCGTGGTGTGTGGCCGCCTGACTCCGCCCGCAAGGGGGAGTGGGCCGCCGGCCGCGTCAGTCCAGTGATGGATCTCTCTCCCTGCGCAGCATCCTTCCCTTGGGGCATTGGTGGGTACTGCTGCATGTGTCCGTCTCGTTACTTCATAGGGGGACAGGGTAAGCAAACTGGGTGTACGCTAGAACTACCTGTAGTCGATCAGTGACTAAAAGCTATCGACCAGGTAGGTTGAGGACGCGACTGAGGTGTCCGGGTCGTTCCAATCCGTCCCCGACCCGTGACACCCCAGTCGCATCCTCGATCATGCGCCCGTGCATCGTCCGAAGCGCCCGCAACCCCCGCCATATGTCGAGGTCACGTGTTTGCGGACCGTGGTGCGCAGTCCTGCTCGGGTGGCGGTGGCGGGCCCGCCGGAGGTGGTCCGTGTTGCCGCTGACCTGCGGTGCTGCGCCCTTACGGCACTGTCGGGTTGGCGTCGATCGACCCCGGCAGGCCGGTCTGAGGCGTAGGAAGGCAACCGTGGCTCGGTTCATCACGGTGGCGGTCGACGCTCCGGCTTCGGGAGTCGGGGCACTGATCGCACATGCCGCGCCGCTGTCGCCGGCATCGGTGTTGCTGGTCGCAATGATCATCATCGTCGTCCTGGGGGTCAACATCTCTGCCTGGCTTGTGGTCCCGAAGGTCATCGAGTCCGCCTGCGCGTCGCCGCGCCCCACCGGTGCGGGGTGGGAGCAGCCAGGCCGGGGCAGGTCCGGTCGTGGCCGTGACCCCGACGGCGAGTGGGCCTCCTCCACGGAATGGCAGTCGGAGGCGTGGTCGTCGAGCTGGGACTACGCCGGCAGCGACACCGCGGACGGCGCCGACGACGACTGGAACGTCTCCGACTCCCGTGCCCAGCGTCACCGTGAATCCGGCGCCGGAGCGAAGGACGAGCACACCGCGGTGCCTTTTGGTTTCTCCTGGGGCGGCGACCATCCGTCCGCGGAGCGCGACAGCGCCGCCACGATCTCGCCGGACTCGTCCGACGGCTTCTCCGCAGCCTCGGGCGGCTCGACGTCGAGCGGCCCCCACCGGGCCGAGGACCGCCCCGCGAAGCCGTAGAGGCCCGGGAGCCGCGGCGGCCCCGCGCAATCCGCGGCGGCCCCGCAATCCGCGGCGGTCAGGCCAGCAGTTCGTCCCGGTGCTGCCAGGCCAGCGCGATCAGCGCCGCCCCCGCGGCCTGTACCCGCTCCTGCCCGACCAGCCGCTCGACACCGGCCGCGGTGAACGGAACGCCGGCGAGCACGGTGCCCTCGGAGTTCAGCGTCACCAGCCCGGCGAACAGCGTGTCGAAGACCGGCGCCTCGAAGACCGCGACGACCAGCAGATCGGTGGCGAAGGTCAACGGATCGACGCCCAGGCCCAGCACCGACACGCGCACGTCGCCGGATCGCGTCGCCCGCGTCAGCTCGGCGGCGAACGGCCAGGCATCGTAGGCGATGGGGCGCTGGTCACTGCCGTACTCCTCCGCGGTGCCCAACAGCTCCTCGGAATACTCCCGAGTGATGCACCGCCAGAGATCGAAGTCGTTGCGCACATTCCAGTCCGCCGGGCCGGACGGCTGGAAGATCCCCGCCGGGACGACCTGCAGCAGCCCGCCGGCATGACCGACCTTCGCCGGATCCCGCCGGTGCAGCAGGATGCTGCTACTGGTGCTGCTGCCGGGAGTGCGGTCGGCGGAGCGGTCGAGGCGGATCGTGAGCGTGCTGATCGCCAGGTTCGCCGGCCGGCGCAGAAGGTCCCACGGCTCGCCCACCGCGCGTCGTAGCGGCAGCTCGTCCGCGGTCGCAGCGGGTGACCCGCCTGTGTCGGGCCGGGCGCCCAGCTCCCGGGCGGCGAACTCGTGCGCGCAGGCCTCGCCGACGTCGATCGCGTCGAAGTAGCTACCGAGGCCGAAGGCCAGCCGCCCACGCCCTCCCGGTAACGACAGGTCGGCCTCGCGCAGCCGGTAGGTGGGCAGATCCGCGAACACGGCGGGACGGTCGAGCTCGGCCATCACCGCCGTGTAGGCCTCGTACCGTCGCCCGTCGGCGCGCAGCGGTCGGACACCCTCGCCACTGGGCCCCCGGCCCGTCACCGGCCCAGGACGAGATTCGGTCGGCGCCGGGGTACCGGGGTCCAGGTCGATCGCGACGTCCGCCAGGGGCAGCGGCCGAGGCGGGATCCAGCGCGGTGCCGCCAACAAGGGTGTCCCGGCCACCCGCGAGGCCGCCGGGTACTCCTGGGCCGCCGTCAGCGCGAGCTCGAACCGCCGGCGCCTGAGCTCGCCCCGAACCCGAGCCCATTCCCTCTCACTTGCGGTCCTGGCCCCCCGCGAGGCTCCATCACGCGGGGCCGCGCTGACCGGGGCCGCGCTGACCGGGGCCGCGTTGTTCTGGGCCCCGCTGGCCGTGGCGTCGCCGGGGGAGGCGCTGCCGTTCAAGACGCCACCCGTCATCGGGCCGGCGGCGTGGAGATCCCGCCGTTGACGGCGGGGAGCAGACGCCGTCCCATCGTGGTGATCATGTGTGGGTTTCCGTTCCGTGGATGGGTGGGTTACTCGGTATCGGCTTCGCCCGACAGCCTGGTGGGCGGTGAGGCCGCACACTTCGGTGCCTTTGGTGATCCTATGGAAACATTGGGATGTTACTGACGTTCGGGTTGAAACCGAACCAGGGCGGGCAGTCGGACGGCATGGAAAGTGCCGGCACGCCGGTGCCGGATACCGGTATCAGGTTAGTGACAGCGCTCTGGTGGCATGAGAGTCGAACTTTTCGCCTTGAGCCGGTTTTCGGGGGAAAATCCCGGGCACAATGGCGAGACCTGGGACGCCTCGCGCGCGGGCGTCCCCGCCCATCCCGCCCATCCCGCCAACCACACCGTCCGGCCACACTCCATCCGGCGGGCAGCGGCACGACCCGTGAATGGCATGCCCGAGTGCCGCAGATCGAGCACCAGGCGTGTCGTGGCAGGCTCGGAGCATGTCCACGCCTGGCGATCCTGCTGAGGCGACGACCGGCGCAGCGCCCTGCCGGTCGGGTGGCGGCGCTGCCGATGCTGTGAAGAGCCGCTACCTGATGTGTACTCGCTCGACGTGCGCCGGAATAGGTGGAATCGCCGATACGGGAAAGGTGGCGAGACCACGTTCCGTCGCGGCACGGCGTCGATGGGCGCTGCCACTGTGAGGAATACTCGGCCGTCACCGGCGACTGTCGAGTCTCGTAGCTCGTAGGGCCGCGGTTATTCTTGGCGGTACGACGTTGGAGGTGACGTCATGATTTTTCAGTCTCTTCTGCTTGATCGGGTGGGTGCCCGTGTTCGCCGGCGGCCGTCCGCGGCGCGTCGGGCAGCCGCGAGGCCTGGCACCGCACCCATCGCGACCACCGCACCCACCTCGGTCGGCGTCGTGCCATGCACCCACCAGCCCGAGGCGCTCACCTGCCGCCCGGCCGGCAGTCTCAGCCGTACCTGGATCCAGACCTGCGAGTGCGGGGCGGAATGGATCGTCCAACCCTGACGGCCGACGGGCCGGGTCCTTCCGGCTCAGATGCTTCCGGCTCAGATGCTTCCGGTGGCCCGCAGCTGAGCTAGCTCCTCGTCGCTGACCCCGGCCGAGCGAAGGATGTCGTCGGTGTCCTCGCCCAGCGCGGGCAGGCCGGCCGGCGGTGCTGGCTGCCGTTCACCGGCGGCGCCGAGCCGGAACGGTGCCGCCGGAACCAACGTGCCCGCGATGTCCACGAGCGTGCCGCGGGCCGAGACGTGCGGGTCGTCCACCAGCTCCACGCCGTCGTTCACCGGGCCGATCGTCGCTTTGGAGCCCACCGCGACCCAGTCCGCGGCGGACCTGGTGGCGAACACCTTCTCGAAGCGTTCGGCCATCGTCACCTGCTCATCCTCGTCGGCCCACAGCCGATCGACCAGATCTTCGGCGTCGAGCACCCGGCACAGTGCGTGCCACGTCCGTGCTTCGGCGGCGGCGACTGTCACCCACCGGTCATCGGCACACCGGTACAGCCGTCGGCCGGCCGACCAGCCCGCGTCGGAGTCGATACCCGAGAAACGCCCCGGGCTGGCGGCCAGCAACCACGTCGCGACATCGTCGATTGACACGTCGAGCAGACAGCCGCTGCCGGTGCGCGCCGCCGCGGCGAGGGCGGCGGACAGGGCGGCCGACGCGACCGCGCCCGCCAGCGGCGCGGCGATGGGCGTCTGCGGCATCCAGGGGAGCTGCCCCGCGATCGCGGTCAGGGCGCCGGAATGACCGAGGAAAGTGATCTCATGCCCGGCGCGGCCGGCGTACGGGCCGTCGAGGCCGAAGGCTGACAGGCCCACCCAGACCAGCCGGGGGTTCAGCTCCGCCGCCTGCGGGTAGCCGAAGCCGGCCGCCGCCCGGGTGGCTGGCGGGGCGCTGTCGACGACGGCGTCGGCGGTGGTCACCAGCCGGCGCAGCATCTCGATCCCGGAACTGCTGCGGGTGTCGAGCGTGACGGACCGTTTGCCATGGTTGAGGCCCACGTGCGCCGGTGTGGAACCGGTCGGGCCCCGCAGCATGTCGCCGACTCCGGGCGCCTCAACCCTGATCACCTCGGCGCCGAGGTCGCTGAGCAACCGTGTGCACCACGCGCCGGGGAACGTCCGGGACAGATCGAGGACACGGACACCCTGCAGAGGAAGCGGCACTCATCGAACCTATCCATCGGGTAATTCAGGTGAAGGATTTGCTGCAGTGAGGGTCAGTCGTGAGGGTGTCGCCGGATGGCAGACTGTCCTGCAGGTACGAGCGTTCCGTCGGGCACCGGCCCCGCGGGGAAGGACGAGCCTCGCCATGCCGCAGCTCGACGACCACCGGTGGATGACCCGGGCGATCGAACTGGCCCACCGCTGCCCACCCGCCACCGGCGCGTACTCCGTCGGTGCCGTCATCGTCGACGAGAACAACGAGGAGATCGCCTTCGGCTACTCCCGTGAGGTCGATGACGCGGTGCACGCCGAGGAATCCGCCCTCGCGAAGATCGCCCCCGACGACCCGCGGCTCGCCACCGCGACGATCTACAGCACCCTCGAACCCTGCTCGCAGCGCAGATCCCGGCCACGCACCTGCACCCAGCTCATCCTGGCGGCGGGAATCCCGCGGGTGGTCATCGCCTGGCGCGAGCCCAGCCTCTTCGTCGCCGACTGCCAGGGCTGCGAACTGCTCACCGCCGCCGGCGTCACCGTCGTGGAACTGCCCGAACTCGGCGAGCAGGCGCGCGCGATGAACGCCCACCTGTCGTTCTGACGTTCCTCCAAGTGGCCGTCCAGGCCATCGGCCCGTGGCCTCCGCGGCATGTCGTCCCAAGGTCAGGACGACGGGCGGAAACGCGGCCCCGTTATGCGTGCGGTGCCGGGTACACCCACCCACGGTCAGCGTCGGGCCCGCTCTGGCCCGCCCACCATGTCCACGGACGCAGGGGACCTCGTCAGATGATCTTGGACATCGAAGGGCTGCCACCGCGTTCGCGCCGTGTCGCCCCGCCGCCCGGGTCATCGTCCCCTCGCCAACCAGGGGCATCCAGGTCAACCCGGGGTGGGGAGGCATCGCCACTGGTGACGGCGACATACCGTCCATTTTCATGAAAAGCGCATACAACGACGCGCATTCTGGGGGAATCACATGCAGTTCGACATCGCTCCAGCCAGCCTGACATCTGATGTTCCTGGACCATTCGTGGTCTGGGCTGGCGACGATGGCTACGACAGTCAGGCGGGATACTTCTCTCTGCTCGCCTCCAACGGGATCAAGGGAACCTTCTTCCTGTCGGTCGACTGGGTGGACCAGGCTGGAACATCCCCTGTATACGGGGACGCTTACATCACTACGTCTCAGGTCCAAGCCATCGTCGCCGCCGGCCACGAGATCGCCACGCACGGAAAGAACCATGAAGATCTTGCGAGCTACTACGTGACCCATGGTCCAGTGGCGCTCGACCTCCTGCTTGGCGCCGCCATCGGCGAGATTCAAACGAAATTTGGCTTCTCGGTCAAGACGGGCTCCTATCCGGGTGGGTCGGCGAACGACCGGGTAAAAGAAATAGTCAGCCGTCGGCACGAGTACTTCCGGTGCAGTCGGGGTGTTGTCAGTCGAAACGCGCCGGATCCGTTCAACGTCCCGGGGATAGACATTCTTGCTCCGTCCGAGGCAGATATCAAGGGGTACATCGACGAGGCTGTGGCGAACCGCAGCGTCGTCGTCCTCTTCCACCACGGAGCCATTGACTCGGCGCAGCTGACCAAGGTGTCCAACCTGATTTCCTACGCGAGTAGCGTGGGATGTGACCAGGGGACGTTCTACCGGGCGATGAGCCAGCGGACCAAATGGCTGTCGACGCGTGCGTTGATCGATGCCCAGGGCAACACATTCAATCCGACCGTCCACGCCAACGAGGTGATCGTAGACCGCGACGACGAAATTGGCGGCAGCTACTCGTTGGGCCTGGACGAGTCGACGAACGCGCCGTTCGTGGACGCGACGAGTGGAACGCCATTTGAGTTCAGAAAGGACCTCCTGGCGCTTTCCGGGTTCTCTGTGGGGCGCCGCCAGGTGTTCGCCGACTTCACGACGTCCAACGGCTCGATGACGGTCCTGTCGGGGAGCGCGGGGTTCCGGGCCGACGACGTGGGTCTCTCCATCAGCGGTACCGGCATCCCGGCCGCCACGACGATCGCGGCTGTCGTGTCGCCCATTCAGGCCACCATGTCGGCCGCCGCCACGGCCAGCGCGACGAATGTGACGGTCACGCTCGGCCGACCTGCGTCCGGCAGCGTCACGTCCGCGGGAGAAATGCGCCTGTACAACGGTCTTGCCCTGTTCGGGACCACGTCTCAGGTGGTGTACTTCGCACGCCTCGAATCGACGGTGGAAGGGGCCATCAGCGCGAACCAGTGGCTCAACAACGGCACGGCCGGCGCCGGTGGTGAGATGACCATCGACTCGGGCAGCGGCGGGTCCTACGTGAACATCAAGGGATTCGCGACCAGGATTCGAAGCGAGGACGGCACCGAACGTATGCGATTGGGGGCCGCCAAGGACGGCATCGATTTCGGCGCGGCCGAGGACGTGACACTCGAGCGGGACGGGAGCGGAAACCTCGCCGCCAATGTGACCTTCCGGACGGATGGCGATCTGATTGTAAGCAATGCCGGAAACGGCCTCCTGGTCAAGGAAGGGACCAATGCTTGCCTCGGTGCGGCCACGTTGTCCAGCGGCTCAGCCACGGTCTCCACGAGTGCTGTCACCGCGAACAGCAGGATCTACCTGACGCCACAGAACCTGTCCGGGGTCGGCACACCCCAGCCGATAGCTGTCTCCGCGAGAACAGGGGGAACGAGCTTCACGATCACATCGGCTTCCTCGTCCGACGCGTCGACCATCGCCTGGATGATCGTGGAGCCCGCCTGACGCTCCGCGGTCCCACCCAGAAGGCCGCCCGGTCCCACCATGTCATAAGGGACACGGCAGGACCGGGGCGGTCCTGCCGGAGGTTTTCGCGTGCCGCCGCCTCCGCGCCGCGTCACATCACGCGCTCATCCCGCCAATCGGGCATGGCCCCCGGCCCACGCGTCATCCGACCGCGCGTAGATCGGCCGCGCCACGGTCTGTCTGCGACCAGCCACGAGGCGATTGTGATACAGCGCCACCACGACCCGCGCCCCGTTGACGGTCCACGTCGAACTCGACCCGTCCGCCTGCGAAAACCGACGTGTACCCCGCCGTCACGCAATCACTGACCGACTGTCGGCAGCCGACATCGAGACCTTGATCGATTTTTACCTCTCCAGCCTGACGATCCGTGTCCTGGCCGAGCGGTATTCGATCAGTGGGACGGCGATCAAGATACGGATGCGTGAGCGCGCTATCGGACGCCGCGGGCGACCGACCGCGCCTGCCTGAACCAAGTGCGTGCGAGCGGGACCGAGCGGCCGAGCCCGTCAACGTCCCAGTCCGCCCGCCGCGACATCCGCCGCATCCCGTCCGGCGACACCTCACGAGTCCGCTCTGCCACCATCCACCCCGGTATCTGGCCAGACGGGCCTCCGGGCTCCCGTGATCACGGCGCATTTTCGGCCGTTCGTGGCGGAGGCCGTATCCCGGGTTCTGGTCGTTCTGTCTCGCCTGAATGGCAACGCAATAGAGCAACACGGGCACGCCTGGTCAAGACATTCGGGCCGGGTCAACACTCTGTGTACTAGAAATAGCGCACAGAGTGGCTGCAGGGGGGTGTGGCTCGTCCTTCAGGCAGAAAGAGCAGACATGTTGTCTCAGCGACAATGGCGAACGGGGATGTGCTCGGCGATACTGGCCGTCGTCGGGGTGATCGTCGTGCCCACGACAGCGACAGCGACCGGGCCCGGCACGGTACTGGCCTGGGGTGCCAATGGTCAGGGCCAGCTCGGCGACGGCACCACCACGGGCCGCCTGACGCCGGTTCAGGTCACGGGCATAGACGAAATCACCGCCGTCGCGGCCGGCGAGAGCACCGGGTATGCGATGGCCTGGGGCGCCGTCCAGGCCTGGGGCGACAACTCACACAACGAGCTCGGTGACGGCACCACCACCGACCGCCTGACCCCGGTGCAAGTCAGCGACCTGGTCGACGTGATCGCTGTCGGGGCCGGCGCCCACAACGGGTATGCGGTGCGCAGCGACGGGACTGCCTGGGCCTGGGGGGAGAACAGCGACGGCGCCGTCGGCGACGGCACCACCGTCAACCGCTCGACCCCGGTCCAGGTCTCCGACCTGACCGACGTGATCTCTGTCGCCGGCGGTATGCACACCGGGTACGCGGTGCGCAGCGACGGGACCGCCTGGGCCTGGGGGTTCAACAACGCCGGGCAGCTTGGTGACGGCACCACCACCAGTCGCTCGACTCCGGTCCAGGTCAGCAACCTGACACAGGTGAAGGCCGTCGCCGGCGGTGTGTACCGGGGGTATGCGCTGCGCGATGACGGCACGGTCTGGGCCTGGGGCTCCAACAGCTTCGGCGCGCTTGGTAACGGCACCACGACGGACAGCCTGACCCCGGTGCCGGTCTCCGGCCTGACCCAGATCATCGCCATCGCGGCCGGCAGCAACAGCGGGTATGCGCTGCGCAGCGACGGCACCGTCTGGGCCTGGGGATACAACTACGTAGGCCAGCTCGGTGACGGCACCACGACGAACAGCCCGACCCCGGTCCAGGTCTCCGGCCTGACCCGGGTCGCCGCGATCGCGGCCGGCGCCTACACCGGGTATGCGCTGCGCCGTGACGGCACCGTCCGGGCCTGGGGATCCAACGCCGGCGGCGCGCTCGGCGACGGCACCAACACCAACCGCCCGACCCCGGCCCAGGTCACCGGCCTGAGCGGCATCAGTGCGATCGCTGGCGGCGGCCTCAGCGGGTACGCGGTGCACTGAGGCGGGCCTCGCATCCGTCCGGCCATACCACCCGCCGGCAGGATGAGTACGCGCCCACGGCTGCGTGGCTCGACGGGGCGCGGGCCCCCAGCCAGACGCCGTGGGCACTCGCCCAGGTCCACCTGACCGACTCCGAAGCCCGGCCGCGCTCACCTGCGGCCGGGCTTCCCTCACCCGGCTGTACGTCGATGTCAAAGGGCGGCCGATGGTCACGACGGACGACCTCAACGAGCCGTTTACAGCCACCGTGATGGCATCCAGCCTCCGCGTGCCAGCAGCCGCAGGCACATCAGTCGTGCCGGCGCGGGTCTGTCAGCCTTGCGGGTCGCCCAGGCTGCCGCCGCAGGCCATCATGGACGAAGCTAAGGTTGAGTCGACGATGCGTTTCGATGCGTTTCGATGTGGACGGAGGCTGGCCATGGACGCGACGGCACAGCCCTACCCTGAGCCCCACGAGTGGGTCGATGAACCGGACCCCGACACCAAGCGCGCGATCGACGAAGCCCACGAGGACGTCGAGGCGGGCCGTACGGTCTTCTGCCTGTCCGACGCCGCGTTCGATGCTCTCCTGGACGAGTTGGACCAGCTGGCCGTCGAGGAGCACCCGAAGGCGAGCTGACGAGCCGCGTACCTCCCGTGAGCTCGGAATGATCGACGCACTGTCGTGACGGCGTGCCCACGTACGAGCAGGTGGCCCGCTTCGTGGCGGAGTACGC
This sequence comes from Parafrankia sp. EUN1f, assembly GCF_000177675.1. Taxonomy (GTDB): domain Bacteria; phylum Actinomycetota; class Actinomycetes; order Frankiales; family Frankiaceae; genus Parafrankia. The sequence continues at coordinate 2,592 of NZ_ADGX01000099.1, read as the reverse complement.
GCGGCTGACACCCGACCAGCGACGAGCGTTCCGCCGCGCGGTCGTGCTGTTCCGCGAGGGTCTGGAGACGGGCCAGTTCCACCCGAGCCTCGGGGTGAAGGGCTTCCGCTCGGAGCCGGGCGTGTTCGAGCTGAGATGGGCGAAGGACGGCCGCGCGCTATGGGAGTACGGCGACCCCGTCCCTGGTCGCGACGGCCCTCATGTGCGCTGGCTGCGGATCGGCACCCACGACATCTACAAGAGCCGGTAGGCGCCGCCGCAGGTGGGCGGCATCTTTGTCCCGAACACAGGCCAACCGCGGCGCCGCGCCGTCGTCACGGCGGCCCCGCGAGGTAGCGCTGGAGCACGGGAGCCGAACCCGGACCGCAAATGGGCCGCGACTCGCCGGCCGCCACCGGACATGGCCAGCCACCGCCGGACGTCGGAGGGAGGTCGGTCGATGATCCACAGGTGGCCTGACCGCTGCAAACAAAGGGAAACGGCTGCTCAGTCCGGGTGGTGCGGGAGGGGGGACTTGAACCCCCACGCCCTAGGGCGGCAGATCCTAAGTCTGCTGCGTCTGCCATTCCGCCACTCCCGCGTGCGTCCAGACTAGCGAGCCGGGTGCGGATCGCGGGACAGGGGCCGGCCGGGGGAACGGCACCGCCGCCGTGCGGGCCGTGTCTGGTCGGCGGGCGGGAGAAATCCTCCGGTGCGGGCCCGATGTCTCGGGCAGGTGTCGCGGAACCAACAGGTGGACAGGCGCTGGTGTCGCGGACGCGACGGCGGGGAGGACCCGTTCGGGTGCAGGGTGTACCTGCGTCGGTGGGCGCATGATGCCTCTTGGGGGAAAGATCTATGACCATCGTTGCGGAGCCCGCGCGGAACCAGCCTGAGCAGGTGTCCACCTCCGTCCAGGAGGAACGCGACCGGGCTCGCCGGTTGATCGACAACGGCAGGGCCGCGATGGCGGTGATCAGCGCTGTGAACGACACAGGCGTCCGGGTTCTCGGGGGCACTGTGGCGGAGGTGCGCCTGCTGGTGGAGTGCCCCGGGGCGGAGCCGTACCCGGTGATCCGTCGCGCGGTCGTACCCGAGGCCGAGCCGGCTGCGGCGGTGCCTTCGGGGTTCCGGCGTGGCAGTGCCCGCGTGCCGAGCCAGCTTCGCCGGAGGGTTCCCGTGCTGGTGGATCCCGCTCAGCCGGACAACGTGCTGCTCCAATGGGACCTGCGCGTCGCCAGCTGACCAGGACCGGGCCCGGCGGCGCCGCCCGGGCCGTGGATGGTGCCGGGCCAGCGTGGCGCCGGGGCAGTCGGGCGGCACCGGTCAGCCGGGCGGCGGCGGGCCGACGGTGCCGTCTGGCCGACTGCGCCGGGATGGCCGGGTCAGTCGGCGAGGCCGATGTCCCGCAGGAGCTTCGCGACGTGGCCGGTGGCGCGCACGTTGTACTGCGCCTTCTCGATCTTTCCGTCGGCGTCGATGACGAACGTCGAGCGGATGACGCCCATGGTCTTCTTGCCGTACATGGTCTTCTCGCCGAATGCTCCGTACGCGGACAGCGCCGCCCGGTCGGGGTCGGAGAGCAGCGGGAAGGTGAGCTCCTCGTTGTCGCGGAACTTCACCAGCTTGGCCGGCTTGTCCGGCGAGATCCCGAGGACGTCGATGCCGGCGTCGTTGAGCAGGCTGAGGTTGTCGCGGAAGTCGCAGGCCTGCTTCGTGCAGCCGGGCGTGGAGGCGGCGGGGTAGAAGTACACGACGACCTTGCGGCCGCGGAAGGACGACAGCGAAACCTCGTTGCCGTCGGCGTCAGGCAGGGTGAAGTCGGGCGCGGGGTCACCGGGGGAGAGGCGAGCGGCGCTGGCGGTCTCGGTCATGTCCGAGAAGCTAGTCGCGGCTCCGGCGGGCCGGCAAACACCCTGCCGTGATCCCCCGGTGTCCCTGTTTGCACCCTTCACCCGTGTCCGTTCGGGGGTGTGACGAGGACCTGCATGATCGCGTCTGGGTGGCTCCGAAGAGTTGAGGACGTTCGTCGTCCCGGAGCGGGTAGCAGTCGCGCTCCGCTGCCACCGCCGTCGCCCGCCACTGCCGCCACTGCCGCTGCTGCCGAGCAAGACTCAAGGCCGCGTAGTTAGGCGTGGTTGGTGGCTGTCAAGGGACGTCGGCGTGTCGTGGTGCTGGTGGTGAACGCGCAACGGGACCGCTGGTAGGTAGGAGATCCGCCAAGATCCGCCTGCTGCCAGAGGTCCCGTTGCCTGCTCAGTGTCCCACGGTCTGTCTGACGCGTTCCCTCACGGTCGCCGAGGGGGTGTTCGCGCCCGGGCATCTGGGTGAACTGACCCAGCACGCGCCGTTCGAGCTGGTCGATGCCGTGCTGACGGAAACCGGCCGTGTGCAGCAGCGGGTGCGTGATCTACCCAGCCGGGTCGGGATGTACTTCGTTCTCGCGCTGGGCCTGTACGGGCATCTGGGGTACGCCCGTGTGTGGGACAAGCTCGTGGCCGGGCTGCGGGACCTGCCCGGCCTGGTGCTGGTCACGCCTTCGGAGAAGGCGCTGCGGGACCTGCGCCGCCGGATCGGGCCCGCCCCGGTGAAGGCACTGTTCGAGGTGGTCGC
>NZ_ADGX01000100.1 GCF_000177675.1 Parafrankia sp. EUN1f | reverse complement strand
GCGGTCACCGTGCCGGCCGGCGACCCGGGCGCGGCCCGCCCCACGGGCACCTGCTGCACCTCCGGTACATGCCCTCCCCCAGGTGCATGCTGTGCCCCAGGTACGTGCTGTGCCCCAGGTACGTGCTGTGCCCCGAACGCCGCTCGTCTCGACGCGGCGGCGGTGGTTCCGCCCCGGGCAGCTCTGCCGCCCGGGGAGCGCGTCCCGGCGGCGGTGTCCATCCTGGGGGCCGCCCGCGGCGCCGTCGTCTCGGCTCCTGCGGTTCGGTGGTCCTCGGTTCGCTGGTCCTCGGCTCGCTGCTCGGGAAGCACACACCGCAGGTACGCCAGGGGCGCTCCTCGTTCCGTCGACACCGCCGGGATGCCCCGTCCCGCCGGGCCGACCGCGCCGGGCCTGCGCCGGCCGGCGGCCGGGGACGCCGCGGGAGATGGCGTGGGGCGCGGCGGCGTCGGAGCCCGCACGATCGGCAGCAGCTCGACGTCCTGGGTGTCGAGGTCGAGGATCCGGGCGTCGAGATGCGCGGTGGACAGCCAGCCCGCCGCGATCACCTCGTTCACCAGCGCCGTCAGATCGGTGCCCTCGGCGTCACTGCTGACCGTCGGTCCCACGTCCGACAGGGCGAGCAGCTCCCGCAGCAGCGCGCGGATGTCGGGTCGCGCCTGCGCGTTCTTCGCCAGGGCGCGGGCGAGCAGCCCGTACAGGCGGCCGGGCACCCCGTCCAGGTTCGCCGGGTCATGGCGGACGCGGAACAGCACGGCGTCCGCCGAGCCCCCGCCGAACGGCGAACGTCCCGTCGCCGCGTACGCGACGGTGCAGCCCCAGGCGAACACGTCCATGGCCGGGTCGTTGAAGCGTCCGCTGATCTGCTCGGGGCTCATGTAGGCGGGGCTGCCCACCGACGAGCCCGCGCCCGTGAGCGACACCGTGTCGACGGCCTGGGCGATGCCGAAGTCGACGACCCGCGGCCCCTCCCTGGTGAGCAGCACGTTGGAGGGCTTGAGGTCACGGTGGACCACGCCGGCGTCGTGGATGGCGACCAGTGCCTCGGCCAGGCCGACAGCCAGCGTGCGCAGCGAGTCACCGGCGAGCGGGCCGTGCTGGCGCACGTACTCGGCGAGGCTGGGCCCAGCCAGGTACTCGGTGGCCAGGTAGGGCGGATCGCCATCCGGATCAGCGGCGAGCACCCGGGCCGTGCAGGCGCCCGCCACCCGGCGCACGACCTCGATCTCGCGCCGGAACCGCGCCCGGAACTCCGGATGATCGGCGAGCTCCGCCCGGATGATCTTCACTGCTGCCGGCGGACCGTCCGGCCCGCCCATCGTCCCGTAGTAGACCGTCCCCATCCCGCCGGCGCCGATGCGGCGGGTAAGCAGGAACGGCCCCAACCTCCTCGGAATCTCCATCCGCCGGGCTCCCCCCGTTCTGAATGTCCGGACAGACATCCACCGAAATCGTGCCCCGGCAAAACGGATGTACCGGAAATTTCTGCCAGACCGTGCTAGCCCTTACACCCGTTCGGGACCAAGGACCCACGGAGATTCGATCATGAATCGACCGCGACGCCCGTCACGCCGGCCCGGTCGACCCGGCCAGGAGCCACTGAGAGGCCTGCTGGACGCCCTGCCGGCCACCCACCGATCAGCCGGGCCGCCACAGCCGGCCGCGGCACGCTCCGCCGCCTCCGCCGCGACGGCTCACCTCATCGAGGGTGACCGTCCGACCACGGAAGTGGCGCCCGCCCGAGGCACCTGCGTGCCCGCCCGCCGGAGGAGAGCGCCCCGCCCACGGGACGAGACCGCGCGGACCGCCGGCACACCCCGGCGATCCGGGCGCGGCCCGCCGATGCCCGCCTGCTCCGCGACCCGCCGAGCAGGTCCGGATCTTCCGCCCCTGGCCGATTTTCGCCGGACTCCCAGACGTCGTACAGTGCTCCCTACCAATGGCACAGTCTCTGTAGACGTGTTCGGGAGTCACCCCGCTCGGCCGCCTGTCCGCCACGGCACATGATTCCCGACCCTGACGTTAGGGTAGCTTTGTCGACGATACGCAGGGACGAATCCCATCCCGGCCTGATCCGCCGCAACGCTCTCCAGATCGGAGAGGTCGCCGAGCGGGTGGGATTGTCACTGCGAACGGTCCGTTACTACGAGGAGGCCGGCCTTCTCGTCCCCACGGGCCGCACGCCCGGCGGTTTTCGCCTTTACGACGACGACGCGGTTGACCGCCTCCTTCTCATCAAGAGAATGAAGCCCCTGGGTTTCACTCTCGAGGAGATGCGGTCACTGCTCACGGTCCGCGACGAGCTGGCCGACCCCGGGCTGACCGCTCAGCGGCGGGTGGAACTTCGGGAGCGGCTTCGGACCTGGGCCGTCCTGGCCGAGCAGAAACTCGCGGCCCTGCGTGAGCAGGCCGGTGTCGCGGAGGACTTCGTCGTCGGCCTGCACGGGGACGTCGAGCGGTCCCGCGCCGGCTCCGACGACCCGCACGGGCAGCCCAGCCAGTCGGCACAGCCCGGCCAGTCGGGCCAGCAGGGGCTGCCGGGCGGGCACCAGAACCCGGTGGACCACCAGCAGGCCCCGTGACCAGTCCCGCCGCCCACCGTGCCGGGTTCGATGTCTCCGGCGCGTTCGGCGCCGCCTCCGTGCCCGCCGGCGGGTCCGCAATATGCTGGGTTCGCCCCTGCCGGCCACGGCGCGGCAGCCGAATCCGCCCCGGCCGGCGCGGTCGCGCCAACCCCACAGTCACCCCGCCCGCGATACCGACGTAAGGGTCGAATTGTCCACGACTGGCAACATCACCCCGTCCTCAGCCCACCGCGGCAGCTACGAGATCGGCGAGGTCGCCACTCTGGTGGGGCTGTCCCTGCGGACGGTCCGCTTCTATGAGGAGGCTGGCCTGCTGGTGGCCGTCGGGCAGGCCGACGGTGGCGGGCCGCTCTACGACGACGACGCGCTCGACCGTTTCCTTCTCATCAAGAAGATGAAGCCGCTCGGTTTCACCCTCGACGAGATGCGCGCGCTGGTGGGCCTGCGGGAGGAGATCGAACAGGACGGGCTTCCCCGGCAGCGACGCGAGGAGCTGCACGAACGGCTCTCCGCCTGGGTCAGCCTCGCGGAGGACAAGCTGGCGTCGCTGCAGGAGCAGGTGCGCGTCGCGGAGGACTTCATGGTGACGCTGCACGACGACACCGTCCGCGCCCGGCTGCGTTTCGACGCCGACCCGGACGCCTACTGACGCCTGCCGCGCCTGGCATCGCCACTCCTGGCACCAGGCGGCTCCTGGCACCGGCGGCTCCGGGTCGGCACCGGCGCCGCGCTCTGCCGGCAGCAGATCTGCCGGAGGCAGAGCACACCCCTGGCGGCCGTCGCCGTCGGTGAGGCTGGCAGCGCCGGCCCTTCGTCGTCTCCCACCCCCGCCGGGCCGGCGGGAGGTCAGCCACCATGCACGCTCCGTCCAAGGTTCACCCGCAGGTCCAGGCCCGCCCACAGCTTCAGGCCCACACCCGGTTCCCGGCCCAGGCGCAGCACCCGGGCCACGCGGGCGGTGACGCCACGGGCTCACCGTCCGGGCCGTCCGAGGAGCACGTCTTCCAGCGGCTCCTCGCGAACCGCATCGTGTTCCTCGGTTCCGCGGTCGAGGACGCGATGGCGAACGCCATCTGCGCCAAGCTGCTTCTGCTGGCGGCCGACGACCCGACCGCGGACATCTACCTGTACATCAACTCACCGGGTGGCTCCGTCAGCGCGGGAATGGCCATCTACGACACGATGCAGTACGTCTCGAACGACGTCGCGACCGTCGCGCTGGGGCTCGCCGGCTCGATGGCCCAGGTCCTGCTCACCGCGGGCGCGCCCGGCAAGCGCTACGCACTGCCGCGGTCACAGGTGCTGATGCACCAGCCATCCGGCGGCATCGGCGGCGGCAGCTCGGACATCGCGATTCAGGCCACGCAGATGCTGGCCACCAAGCGCCTGCTCCAGCAGCTGATCGCCCTGCATTCGGGGCAGCCGGTCGAACGCATCGAGGCGGACGCCGACCGGGACCGCTGGTTCACCGCCGAGCAGGCGCGCGAGTACGGCCTGGTCGACCACGTCCTGCACCGCGCCGGGGAGCTGACCGACGGCCCGGCGGGTGGCCCGGCGGGAGGCCTGGCCGGCGGCCCGGCGGGAGGCCTGCACGGCGGCCTGGTGGACGTCTCAGCGCGCCACGACCGCGTGCCACGCCACGGCGGACCGGCCCCCGAAACCCGGGTGGCCCGGCCCGCCTGACGCAGGAGGCACGGCCGGGCCCGCCACCCCGGGACGGACCGCGGGCCGGCGCTGCAGCCCGGGCCGCGGCGAGAGCGGGTACCGGTGGCGGGCGAGCGACCGGCGGGCCAGGTGACGGCCGAGGGACGCGTGCGGACCGGAGAAACCACCGGACACGATCTCGTGCGGCCCGGCCACCCCCACCTGGCCCGCCAGACCGCCGACCGGGCGGACAGCGCCGGCGCCGAAGCCGGCGCTGGAGCTGACGAAGCCGACCGGGCGGGCGGGCTGCACGGGCAGGGGCTCATAGCGGACGAGCTCCCCCATCACGACGACGAGCAGGTCGACCAGCCTGATGCCCAGGGCGCGGCAGATCGCCGCGAGCACCTCCGAGGAGGCCTCCTTGCGGCCGCGCTCGACCTCCGAGAGGTACGGCATCGACACCTGTGCCGCGTCGGCGACGTCCCGCAGGGTGCGGCCCTGCTCGCGCCGCAGCCGGCGCAGCGCCTCTCCGTACAGGTCACGCAGCGGCGGCGTGACCGCCTCGCGGGCCCCGGTCGCCGGTCCGTCGGTTGTCGTCACGCCCGCGTCCTCTCCCCGCCCTGTCCCTGCACGCAGGGTACGCGCCCCGACGCACCGGGACGACGGCCACCTGGTCAGGAACCTGCCGAACCCACCGCGGTCCGCAGCCGGTGGGCGAGCGAGGTGTGCCGCTGGCCGTGGCCGGCCGACCGGACCGCCTGGCCGATCGCGCGCCGCGATCCGACGATCACCACCAGCCGCTTGGCGCGGGTCACCGCCGTGTAGAGCAGGTTGCGCTGGAGCATCATCCAGGCACTGGTCGTCAGCGGGATGACCACGGCCGGGTACTCGCTGCCCTGCGAGCGGTGGATCGTCACCGCGTAGGCGTGCACCAGCTCGTCGAGCTCGGTGAAGGCGTAGTCGACGTCCTCGTCCTCCTCCGTGCGCACGGTCAGGGTCTGGTTGTCCTCGTCGAGCGCGGTGACGACGCCGAGCGTGCCGTTGAACACGCCGTTCGCGCCCTTGTCGTAGTTGTTGCGCACCTGGGTGACCTTGTCGCCGACTCGGAAGACCCGCCCGCCGAAGCGGCGCTCGGCCCGGTCCGGGCGGGCTGGGGTGAGCGCCTCCTGCAGCGCGATGTTGAGTGCGCCGGCACCGGCGGGCCCGCGGTGCATCGGCGCGAGCACCTGGATGTCACGGCGCGGGTCCAGGCCGAACTTCGCCGGGATGCGGCGGGCGACGACGTCGGCGGTGAGGGCCGCGGCCTGCTCGGCGTCCTCGGCGGCGAAGAGGTAGAAGTCGTCGAGACCGCGCACGTGCGGCTGCTCGCCCCGGTTGATGCGGTGCGCGTTCGTCACCACGCCCGACTCGCTCGCCTGCCGGAACACCTGGGTCAGCCGCACGTGCGGGATGGGCGTGCCGGGGGCGAGCAGGTCGCGCAGCACCTGCCCGGCGCCGACGGAGGGGAGCTGGTCGACGTCACCGACCAGCAGCAGGTGCGCGCCGGGTGCGACCGCCTTGACCAGCTTGTTCGCCAACAACAGGTCGACCATGGACGACTCGTCGACGACGACCAGGTCGGCGTCGAGCGGGCGGTCACGGTCGAAGGCCGCGTCCCCACCCGGGCGCAGCTCCAGCAGCCGGTGCACGGTCGACGCCTCGTGGCCGGTCAGCTCGGCGAGCCGCTTGGCGGCCCGCCCGGTCGGCGCGGTGAGCACGACCTTCGCCCGCCGCGCGCGGGCGAGCTCGACGATCGACCGGACCGTGAAGCTCTTCCCGCATCCCGGCCCGCCGGTCAGCACCGCCACCCGTGACGTCAGCGCCAGGGTCACCGCCGCCCGCTGGCCCTCGGCGAGCTCGACGCCGGTGCGCCCGTGCAGCCAGCCGAGCGCACGCTCCCAGTCGACGTCCGCGAAGGCCTCAAGGCGGTCGGCGTCGGCCCGCAGCAGCCGAAGCAGCTGGTTCGCCACCGAGACCTCGGCGCGGTGGAACGGCACCAGGTACACGGCGGCCACCGGCTGCTGCGGGTCCTCCCCCGGCACCTCCTCCCGGGTGACCCCCTCCTCGGCGACCAGCTCGGCGAGAGCTTCGATCACCGCCCCGGTGTCGACGGCGAGGATGCGCACCGCGTCACTGATCAGCTGGTTCTCCGGGAGGAAGCAGTGACCGCCGTCAGTCGCCTCCGACAGGGTGAACAGCAGGCCGGCCTTGATCCGCTGCGGGCTGTCGTGCGGGATGCCGACGGCCTGCGCGATGACGTCCGCGGTGCGGAACCCGATGCCCCAGACGTCCGTGGCCAGCCGGTAGGGCTCGGTGCGCACGACGCCGATCGAGGCGTCCCCGTACTGCTTGTAGATCTTGACCGCGAGTGACGTCGAGACACCGACACCCTGGAGGAAGACCATGACCTCCTTGATCGCCTTCTGTTCCTCCCAGGCGGCCGCGATCGCCTTCGTCCGCTTCGGGCCGAGTCCGGGGACCTCGATGAGGCGCTCCGGGGTCTTCTCGATGACATCCAGCGCGGTGAGGCCGAAGTGGTCGACGATCCGCTCGGCGAAGCGCGGGCCGATCCCCTTGACCAGCCCGGAGCCCAGATAGCGCTGGATGCCCTGGATGCTGGCCGGCAGGACGGTGGTGTAGTCCTCGACCTGGAACTGGCGCCCGTACTGGGGGTGCGACCCCCACCGCCCGCGCATGCGCAGCGACTCGCCGGGCTGCGCGCCGAGCAGCGCGCCGACCACCGTCAGCAGGTCACCGCCGCGGCCGGTGTCGACGCGGGCGACCGTGTAGCCGGTCTCCTCGTTGGCGTAGGTGATCCGCTCCAGCACCGCCTCCAGCACGACGAGCTGGAAGGGCACCCGGCCCGCGGCAGTAGTGGACACGGCTGCTCCCTCCAGACTCCAGATCCTCAGGCTCGGGCCGCCGGCGCGCGGGACGTGTGCGTGGACGTCACCTCATTATCAGGCCGGCCACGACACCTTCGGGGGGGCGGTGCGGCTCCCGGCCTGGTGGTGCGCCTCGGTGGTTCCCGTTCCGCATCTGGTCGCGGTGCGCGTGCCGCGAAGTCCAAGCCTCGAGTTGCCGCTGCTGCCGAGCAGGTTCTGAGGATTCTGGTAGCTGGAACGACGAAAATCCTCAATGCTTCGAGCCGCGACTTCAGGCGGCCACCGGGATCACCCCTGCTCGCGCAAGACCTGAGGATTCCGGTCGTTGGAACAACCAGAATCCTCAACGCTTCGGACGCCACCCGGCCGCGCCGACCGCCGGCAGGTGGATCGCGACCCCAATGAGGCGCGCGAGAGCCGTTGCTCCCGTCCGCCCGCCAGGACACACCGGCGGGCTGACCCGTCGGTGCCGCTCACCGGGGGCGCGCGACGACCATCACACCCCGCCGGACGTCCGACGGCGGGCGCCGCCGGAACGCAGATGCGCTGGGCACGGCCGCTGCCCGGGGCAAACCGGCCGGCCCGTAAAGGCCATCCCCCCGAATTCGGGGATCCACGAAGGCCAGCGCACCTATCAAAAGCCGCACTTCGCTCTTTACGGTTGCCGTCGTGCACGCCAGAAGGGCCTTTGTGGCCGCATTCACCCTGTCGGTCCTGCTGCTTGCGAGCTGGTTCGGTCTTTCTCCCGGGACGACGGCGGCGGCATGGGCCCAGACGCCGAGACCGGCCTGCGGCGGCCGGATCTCCTCGACGGACGACGTCGTCGCTCTGATCACCGAGTCCGCCGACTGCCCGGGCTCGGTGAACGGCTACTGGCGCAACCAGCTCGGGACGGCGTGGACCGAGCCGCACTACGTGCCGTACCGCAACGGCGAGATCCCGAAGATCGCCTGCGCGGACGGCGTCACCGATCCCCAGGTGTTCGCCGACAACGCGCTCTACTGCACCCTCGACGACACGATCGCCTACAGCACGGACTTCATGTCCCGGCTCGCCGACGACGGCGGCCCGTCCTACCCCGCCTTCGTGGTCATGCACGAGCTGGGCCACCGCGGCGACCGGATCGCCGGCGTGCTCGGCGCGGTGTCCCGCGCCGAGGAGAACCAGGCCGACTGCCTCGCCGGCAACCAGGCCCGTTTCGCCGTCGACGCGGGCCGGCTCACCCAGGACGAGGCCGTGAACGGCACCACGCTGTTCTACAGCCTCGGCGACACCCGCGGCGGCTGGCTCGACCAGGGCGGCACCGCGCCGGACGCGCACGGCACGCCGGCCCAGCGCGCCCAGTCGTTCTCGCTGGGCTACCAGCAGAGCATCGCCACCTGCCGCACCATCGGCCAGTCCCGGGACGGCAACGTCCCGCTGATCTGATCCGGGGTGATCTGATCCGGCTCAGCAGCGCCGGCCGGCGGAGCCCGGCGTCGTGGAGCGCCCGGACACCGAGTCCCAGTGGATGCGGATCCAGGTCGGCCGCTCCAGGTTCGCCGCCCAGGGCGCGAGCCCGCGGGCCTCGAGCCGCCTGATCTCGGCGTCGTCGCGGACGGCCTCGGCGTACCCGTTCATCAGGACGCTCCAGCCGACGCGGACGGTCTCGTCGAAGCCGTCGACCTCGAACGCGACCACGCTGTGGCTGGCGGCGGCGGAGAGTTTGGACCCGACGCGGGACCGGAACGCGATGGTGTTGCCGTCCACGATGTAGTTGACGGGGAGCACGAGGACCTCGCCGTCGGCCGCGAACGCGACCCGGCCGATGTGCTCGCCGCCGACCAGGCGCAGGCACACGTCGAAGGTGAGGACGCCGAAGCCGGCGTGGTCACGCGGGATGTCCTGCCCGGGGATGCCCCCCAGTTCACCGTCAGCCCGTGCGGCGGCCGGGGCCGCCGGAGCGCCGATGTGCGCAGGAGCAGGAGCATTGGTCCGCGTCATGACGGCCTCCCTGGTCGTGGATCTGGTCGTGGAACCGGGGTTCTGACCGGTTACCGGGCCACCGTAGGCGTGGCCCGCCCGCCGCGGGCAGTGTCGGTCGCCGCGTTCGGATGGTTCCTGCGGCCGGTCACCGGCCGCCGTCCGGACGGGCGGCGCCCGGGACCGATGGCCGCCGGAACCGGGCCACCCCACCGGATGGCTGCCACCCGCGCCTGGCGGCGTCGCGGACGACAAAGGCCACGACATAGGCCACATCCGAGGCCGAAAACTCCAACAAGCACCACCCTTCGAGAGCATCCAGCTACGTTCAGCGCATGGACGAGGTTCCTCGCGGCGTAGGACGGACGGCGCTCGCCACGGCCTGGATCCGGGCCAAGGCGAGCCGCCGGCCGGACCGTCTCTTCGATGACTGGCTCGCGCAGCTCTTCGTGGACGCGGCCGGCGACGCGGTGCCCGTGGTCCCACCCGACGCCGACGACCAGCTGCGGATGTGGGCCAGAACTCTGATGACCTACCTGGACGTCCGCACCCGCTTCTTCGACGACGAGCTGGGCGCGGCCGTGGCCGCCGGCTGCCGGCAGGTGGTGGTGCTGGCCGCGGGCCTGGACACGCGGGCCTTCCGGCTGCCCTGGCCGGCCGGCACCCTCCTGTTCGAGGTCGACCGCCCCGACATGCTGTCGTTCAAGGAGCGGGTGCTCGCCTCGACGAACTTCCGGCCTCGGTGTGAACGCCGTCCGGTGGTAGCCGACCTGACCGAGGACTGGGTCGACCAGTTGCTGCGGGCGGGCCTGCGCCCGAGCCTGCCCACGGCCTGGCTGGCCGAGGGCATTCTCGTGTACCTGGAGGCCGCCCAGGCCGAGCGGCTGCTGACGAACGTCACCGACCTGTCCGCACCGTCGAGCCGGTTCGCCCTCGAGGACGCGACCGGCCTGTCGAAGGACCTGCTCGACGAGGTGCGCCGGATCCCGCCGATGGGTGAGTTCGCCGAGCTGTGGCACGGTGGCCTGCAGGGCGAGTCGGCGGCCTGGCTCGGTGACCACGGCTGGCGCGGCCACGAGACCGCCTTCACCCGGGCGGCGAACCGGCTCGGTCGGCACCCGCACCAGCCGATGCCCATCGAGGGGTCCTTCGTGACCGCCCAACGGATCGGCCCGTCGGAGCCGGCCGGTGTCACCCGGGCCACCGCGCCGCGCCACGCCGGGGCGACCGAGAGCAACCGGCTCAACGGGCGCCGCCCCACGGCGACCACCGGGTGAATTCCACCTTTCGGCGAACGCGCGTGTTCCGACGCGCGGAACGGAATACAACGCCGCCTGTTCGCATACTCTGACGTAGATGTCCGAGAACGAGATCCTTCGGCGAGCGAGCTACGGCCCCACCAGTCCGGTGGTCGGAGCGCGCGGTTCACGTACCCGCGCACGCGTCGTGGAGACGGCCCTGGGCCTATTCGAGGCGCAGGGCTTCCACGGCACGTCGGTGGATGACATCGCCAAGGCCGCCGGCGTGTCCCGGGCCACGCTCTATCAGTATTTCGAGAGCAAGGAGCAGATCTTCATCGAGCTGCTCCAGGAATGCGGAACGGCGCTCATGCGGGTGGTCCGCCGGATCGGCCCGCTGGAACCCACCGAGCTCGGCTTCGACAATCTGCACTGGTGGCTCGGCGAGTGGGCCTGGGTCTACGACCGGTACTCGACCATGTTCGTCCAGTGGGCGAACATCAGCTCGCCCGGCACCCCGATCCCGGAGATGGCCAGCCGCTTCCTGGCGGACTATCACGAGCGGATCGCCCGGCGGCTCGCCGCCTCCGGTGTGACCGGCATCGATCCCGTGGACGCCGCGGTCGTGCTGACCACGCTGGTCAACGCCGCGAACTACACGAGGCACGTCAACGCCGCGGCCGGCCCCGCAGGCGGGCGCACCGCCGGCCAGGGCAGCGGTCCGGGTACCGGCCCGGGCGGCGCGCGGCCCCCCGCACGCTCCACCGCGATCAGCACGGAGCACCTGACCGACGGGCTGGCCGTCCTCATCCAGCTGCTGCTTTTCCCACAGACACCGCCGGCCGTTTTCGCGCAGCTCGGCCGCGAGATTCCGACGCCGCGCCCGCCGAGCGGCGGCGAGCGGCTGTGGTCCGCACCATCGGTGGCACCCGCCTCGACATCAGCACATCCAGTGGCCTCGGCGACGCCCGCGCAACCACCCGCACCGGTTTCTTCACCGGTCGCCGCGCGGCGCCCCGACGACCGGTTCGCCGGCCTCAGCAGCCGGGCGGGAGCCACCGTCGCCCGGCTGCTCGACGCCGGCGTCCAATGCTTTACCGAAAAGGGTTACCACCAATGTTCGGTGGATGACGTCGTCTCACTCGCCGGTTACGCCCGCGGAACCTTCTACAAGTATTTCGACGAAAAGCTCGACCTGCTGGTGGCACTGAGCGACCGGGCCCTCGGAGCCATCACCGAGCTTGACGAAAGGCTGCACAGAATCCGCGCGGCGACCACACCGGCGGCACCCACCGCGCCCGATCCCGGCGAGCTGCGTGACTGGCTGGGCGCGGTCGCGACCTTCGCGCTGCGGTATCTCGGGGTCACCCGGGTGTGGCTCGACCAGCAGCCACACCATGCGCGGCTGGACGAGGTCCGGCGGGTGATGAGCGAGCGGCTGCACACCGGCTACGCCACCGTCCCCGGCGGCGGCCGGTGGCCGCACCCGCTCGACCCGCGAATCGCCAGCATCGCGTTCTTCACCGTGCTGGAACGGCTGCCCGAGGCGCTCGTCGACGCCACCCCCGAGCGGCCCATGGCGCAGATCGTGGACGTCATGGCCGTGGCACTCGACCGCACCCGGCTCCTCACCGGCGTCAGCCTTCCGGTCGCACCCGACCTCCCGTAGTCCCTGGTAGGAGCAGACCTCCAGGTCGTCACGGCGGGAAGCAGCGCTGTCGCCTTCAGTGAACTTCAGCGCCGTGGGCGGAACACGAATAACCTCGTGACCTGTGATTGCCGGCACCGCCTGGTCCCGGATTCGGTCGCCCGCGCCGTTTCGTGACGGTGTGCGGCGCCGCACCGCCGTCGCGCCCCCGCGGCCCGTGCGTACGACCGAGCCCGACGACCGCGGTGCCCGGCGGGCACGGATCCGTGGCGGTTCTGCGATGTCCTACGAGGCGAGAACGGCCCTTCCACAGCCACGGTGGGAGGCCCGCACAAGGAGGTCACACGGGTGAGCACCCTGGTCAAGCCCGGTACGCGCTACAAGTCCACGGTGTGCGACACCGAGGTGATCATAGTCAAGCCCGCGTCCGCCGCCATCGATCTGCGATGTGGCGGGCATCCGGTGGTCCAGGTCGGCGAGGAGGCCCCCGCCGGGCTGACGCTCGACCCCGCGTTCTCGGCCGGCACGCCGCTGGGCAAGCGTTTCGCCGACCCCGAGTCCGGGCTGGAGCTGCTGGCCACCAAGGCCGGCGCCGGCTCGCTGTCGATCGGCGACGTTCCGCTTCCGCTGAAGGACGCAAAGCCCCTCCCCTCCTCTGACTGACGGGCGAGAAGCACATGCACCTCGGGATGCTGTTGGAGATGGCCGCGGACGGCTTGGCCGACCGCGTCGCGCTCGGCCCGCTCGCGGGTGGGCTCACGTTCGCCGAGCTCGGGCACCAGGCGCGCCGGGCCGGCGCCGCGCTGGCGGCGATGCCGGGTGACCGGGTCGGCCTGATCGATCTGAACTCCCCCGCCGTGCCGCTGACGCTGTTCGGGTCGGCGCTGGCGGGCAAGCCGTTCGTCCCGATCAACTACCGGTTGGCGGACGAGCAGCTGCGCGCGATCGTCGCCCGGACCGCCCCGGCGACGATCGTCGTCGGGGCGGGTGTCGCCGAGCGGCTCGGTGACATCGACGGCATCCACCTCGTCACCCGGGACGAGCTGCTCGCCCTCGCGGCGGACAGCGAGGCCAAGGAGGCCGACGGCTGGGGCGGTGACCCCGAGGACATCGCGGTGCTGCTGTTCACCAGCGGCACCACCGGCGAGCCCAAGGCGGCCGTCCTGCGCCACCGCAACCTCACCGAGTACGTGATCACCACGGTCGAGTTCGCCGGTGCCGCCGACGACGAGGTCGGGATCGTCAGCGTCCCGCCGTACCACATCGCCGGTGTGTCGGCGTCCTGCTCGGCCACCTACTCGGGGCGCCGGACCGTGCAGCTCGAGAGCTTCGAGCCGCGGGCCTGGGTGGACCTCGTCCGGGCGGAGTCGGTCACCCACGCGATGGTCGTGCCGACCATGCTGGGCCGCATCCTGGATGTCGTCGAGGCGGACGGGCTCGGCCTGCCGTCCCTGCGGTCGATCTCCTACGGCGGCGGGCCGATGCCGGTGCCGGTCATCGAGCGCGCGGTGACGATGCTGCCGCACGTCGGTTTCGTCAACGCCTACGGGCTCACCGAGACGTCCAGCACGATCGCGGTGCTGGGCCCGGACGACCACCAGGCGGCGATCGGCAGCACCGACCCCGAGGTGCGGGCCCGGCTGGGTTCGGTCGGGCGGCCGCTGCCCAGCCTGGAGGTCACGATCCGCGACCCCGCCGGCGTCGAGGTGCCGACCGGGGAGCGCGGCGAGATCTGGGTCCGCGGTGGGCAGGTGTCCGGGGAGTACCTCGGCATCGGCCGGATCGAGAACGACGGCTGGTTCCCGACCCGCGACGAGGGCCACCTGGACGCGGGCGGCTACCTGTTCGTGCACGGGCGCCTGGACGACGTCATCGTGCGCGGCGGGGAGAACATGTCCCCGGGCGAGATCGAGGCCGTCCTGATCACCCATCCCGCCGTCGAGGAGGCCGCGGTCGTCGGCATCCCGCACCGCGAGTGGGGCGAGCAGGTCGTCGCGGCCGTCGTCGCCTCCGGCGAGGTGACGGAGGAGGAGCTGCGCAGCCACGTGCGGGCGCAGCTGCGCTCCAGCCGCACGCCCGAGCACATCCAGTTCCGCTCGGAACTGCCGTTCAACGAGAACGGCAAGCTGCTGCGCCGGGTCCTGCGCAGCGAGCTGGAGAACGCGTTCACCTGAGGGTGGACGGCCGGGGGCTGACGGGGCTCGTGCCGGCCGGGCGGTGACGTCCGGCCGGCCGGCGCCGGTCAGCCGCCAGCCCGCCGGTCAGCCCACCGGCCCGCTGGCCAGCGCGATCAGCCCACGGAGGCGTTGACGAGCACGCCGATGCCGTAGGTCGCCGAGGCGGCCACCAGACCGAGCAGCAGCTGGCGGGCCCCACTGTAGACGAACGACCGTTCGGTGAACCTGCTGACGACGGCCCCGAGCAGGAACAGCGCCAGCCCGGCGAGCATCGCGGCCAGCGCGAACGAGGAGAGCCCGAGCAGGTAGGGCGCCACCGGGATGGCCGCCCCGACGGCGAACGCGCAGAACGACGCCCCGGCCGCACCGATCGGGGAGGGCAGCTCGTCCAGGTTCAGCCCGAGCTCGGTGCCGACATGCGCCCGCAGCGCGGAGTCGGGCCGGTTCCCCAGCTGGCGTGCCACCGAGGCGGCGGTCTGCGCGTCCACCCCCTGGCCCTGGAAGTAAGCCGCCAGCTCCGCGGCCTCCGCCTGCGGGTACAGTTCCAGCTCGCGACGCTCCACCTCGATCTGCGCCCGCATCGCCTCGTTCTGCGACCGGACGGAGGTGTACTCCCCCGTCGCCATCGAGAAGGCCCCGGAGGCCAGGCCCGCCAGGCCCGCCAGGATGACCGCCGGCCGCCCCGCCGCCCCACCCGCGAACCCACTGATCAGCGCGACGTTGCTGACGAGCCCGTCCATCGCGCCGAAGACCGCGGGGCGCAGCCAGCCGGCACCCGCGGAATGAGCGGAATGGCCGGCCGGATGCGCCTCCGCCGGCCGCGCCGCGCTCTTCTCGTCAGTTCCCACGGGTTTCGAGGCTACGACCCACCGCCACCCGGCGCAGCGCCTTCGTGACGGATCTATCCCACATGTACGAAGGGGCGGTTCTCCGGGTCCGGCTCGGCCTCGCGCACGATCTCGCGGGTCGTCGAGGCGACCTCGCCCACGCCGAAGAACACGAACCGCGCCAGGTTCTGCAGCGGGTTGCCCTCGGACCACTCGAAGTACACATGCGGCCGGGTGCCGGTCAGATCCCGCAGGTGCA
This sequence comes from Parafrankia sp. EUN1f, assembly GCF_000177675.1. Classification (GTDB taxonomy): domain Bacteria; phylum Actinomycetota; class Actinomycetes; order Frankiales; family Frankiaceae; genus Parafrankia. The sequence continues at coordinate 15,680 of NZ_ADGX01000100.1, read as the reverse complement.
GCAGCAGCGCCGCGATCGCGTTCGGGACGGACGTGCTGGTCAGGCGCAGGATGCGGTACCCGTGCCGCTCCCGCCCGTGGACGACCAGCTCGCTCTCGAACTCCGAGGAGTCCGGGACGTCCACCTCAAGGAACAACAGGTGCTGCGCGGGCGGGACATGCAGCAGCTCGTGCGCCTTGCTGGCCTTGTCCGCGTACTCGGCGGCCTCGCCGGTGTCGAACTCGTTGGCGACCAGGTGCAGCGCCCCGGCCCGCGCCGCCTCCTGCACCCACCGGGTCGCCGTCGGGTCCAGCTCGACCCCGGTGACCCGCAGCTCGAACGACCGCACCGCCCGGGACAGGAAGGACACCAGCAGGATCACGATGATGAAGATCGAGCCGATGATCAGCCCGTCCGGCCGTTCGATGATGTTCGCGATGGTGGTGTAGACGAACACGGCACTGATCACGCCGAACCCGGCCGCCCCCCGCCAGCCGCCACGGTGGTGCGCCGAGATCGTCACCGCGACCGACGCCGACGTGATCAGCACCAGCACACCGGTGGCATAGGCGCCGCCCTGCTTGTCGACGCTCGCGTCGAACACCAGCGTGACGACGAAGCCGATCAGCGTGAACACCAGCGCCAGCGGCCGGACCGCGCGGGCCCACTGCGGCGCCATGCCGTACCGGGGCAGGTAGCGGGGCACCAGGTTCAGCAGGCCGGCCATCGCCGAGGCGCCGGCGAACCACAGGATCGCCACCGTGCTCAGGTCGTAGGCGGTACCGAAGGCGTTACCCAGCTCCTCGTGTGCCAGGTAGGCCAGGGCCCGCCCGTTGGCCGGCCCGCCCGGCTCGACCAGGTGCTCCGGGATGAGGACCGTCGTCGCGAGGCTGCTCGACAGCAGCAGCACCCCCATGATCAGCGCGGCGGTGGTCAGCAGCCGCCGGGCCCCCTGGATGCGTCCCGCCGGGCGTGCCTCGGTGTCACCCGGCGCGCCACGGATCAACGGCATCACCGCGACACCCGTCTCGAAACCGGACAGGCCGAGCGCCAGCTTCGGAAAGATGATCAGCGCGACACCGACCAGCGCGACCGGGTTCGGATGCTCCGCGACCAGCAGCCGATGCCAGTCCCCGAGCATCGACGGGTGGGTCACGACCTTGACCAGCGACACCGAGATCACGGTCAGGCTCAGGGCGAGGTAGACGGCCACCAGCACCACCGCGATCCCGACGGCCTCGGTGAACCCGCGCAGGAACACCGCGCCGAGCAGCGCGAGCAGCACCAGCGTGACGGCGACATGATGGCCGGCCAGCACGTCCGGGGCGTACGGGTTCTCCAGCAGGTGCGCGGAGGCGTCCGCCGCCGACAGCGTGATCGTGATCAGGAAGTCGGTGCAGGCGAACCCGAGCAGCACCAGGACCAGCAGCTTTCCCTTCCACCAGGAAAGATGCTTCTCCAGCATCGCGATGGAGCCCTCACCGTGCGGGCTCTCCCCCGCCACCCGCCGGTACACCGGCAGCGCCCCGCACATCGTCACCACGACGAGCACCAGCGTCGCGATCGGGCTCACCGCCCCGGCGGCGAGAATCGCGATGCCGGGCTGGTAGCCGAGGGTGGAGAAGTAGTCCACCCCGGTCAGGCACATGACCCGCAGCCAGTGGTGGCGCTGGTGCTCCGGCTCGGGCTGCGTGTGCGGCCCGGCGTGCCGCCGTGCCTGCTCGGTCCCGGCCATCAGCCAGTCCCCCACCCGCTGGCGCACCGCGGTCATCCGCGGCCTCGGCCGTTGCCGGCGTGGCCTCGGGCCACCGCGGGCAGCTCGCCGGTCATGCAGGGGCGGAGCATGGGGCAGGTCTCCGGTCCGTCGGGGGCGCTGGCGGCAGCGCGCAGCGCGGTGGGCACACCTCGGCCCTTGCTGGGCGGGCCTACCCCGATACTGGCAGCCTCGGCGACCTGCTGCCCGCAAATCTCGGCCGGCCGGCCTGCCTGCCAGCCGCAGCCGCCTGCCGGTCGAAGCAGCCACCGATCATCGCTCTGTCGTACTCGATCGCCACGCGTGGTGGCGGCCGCGGTGCCCGCTGGGCATGTCGGCCGCTGGCCGGAGCGCAAGCAGTTCCGGGTCGGGATATGGCGGCACGGCTGCACATGTGGCGGCAGGGCTGCAAAGAACCGGCGCCACCCGACGCGCGCTCGGCGACGACTGGTGCCCGTCCGGGGCCGAAATGGGTGTGCGCCCCGATGGTCTCCCTCGTCGCCGTACCGGATCGTCGACCGAAACGGTTGTCGCGACGCAAAGGTGAGGTGCGCAGTGCTGGAGGAAGCCGAACACAGGCGGGTGGGGTCGCTCACGGCCGGGCCGAGCCGGACACGGGGAGGCTGATCCGTGGGGCACGCCGACACCCTGCTGGCCATGGGCGGAGCCTTCCTGGCGGCGGCGCTGCTGGCCCGCGCCGGGGTCCGGATCGGGCTCCCGACCATCCCGCTGTTCATGCTCGCCGGAATTCTGCTCGGCCCGCACACGCCGGGCGTCGTCCTGGTGGACAGCCCCGAGGACCTCGAGATGCTCTCCGCGCTCGGGCTGGTCCTGCTGCTGTTCTACCTCGGGCTGGAGTTCCACCTCGACGACCTGAGGCGCGGCGGCCGGCGGCTGTTCGCCGCCGGCGGCATCTACCTGCTCCTCAACGTCGGGGCCGGCCTGGGGTTCGGGTTCGCTCTGGGCTGGGGCGCGCGGGAGGCGCTGGTGCTGGCCGGCGTCCTGGGTATCTCCTCGTCCGCGATCGTCACCAAGACACTGATCGACCTGGGCCGGCTGGCTCACCCCGAGACCCGGCTGATCCTGGGTGTCCTCGTGGTGGAGGACCTGTTCCTGGCGATGTACCTCGCCGCACTGCAGCCCGTCCTCGCCGACGTCCACGGCGTCGGGGAGACGATCGCGCAGGCCGGGAAGGCGTTCGGCTTCCTGATGGCGCTCGCCATGGTGGCCCGGTTCGGCACCCGGCTGGTCGGCCGGCTCATCGCCGTGCGGGACGACGAACTGCTGGTGGTCACTTTCCTGGGGGCGGCGGTGCTGGTCGCCGGGGTTTCCGAGGTGCTCGGCGTCGCCGACGCGATCGGCGCGTTCATGGTCGGGCTGATCTTCGGCAGTACCAGCTCCGCACCGCGGGTCCGCGAGCTGGTGCATCCGCTGCGCGACGCGTTCGCGGCCATCTTCTTCTTCGGTTTCGGGCTCTCGATCGACCCCGGTGACGTCGCGGGGGTGGCCGGGCCTGTCGCCGCCGCCGTCGCGTTGACGGCCGCGACGAGCGTGATCGCCGGTCTGGTCGCCGCGCGCCTGCACGGGTTCGGGGCGCAGCCCGCGGCCGACATCGCGACCACCCTGGTCGCCCGTGGCGAGTTCGCGCTCATCCTGGCGGCCATGGCGGCCGGCGCCGGGCTCGACAGCCGCCTGGCGTCCTTCGTCGCGGGGTACGTGCTGGTTCTCGCGGTGCTCGGTCCCATCATGGCCGGCCGGTCCGGCTGGCTCGTCCGCCTGCTGGCGGCCGTCCGGAGGCCTCCCGCGGAACCCGCCACTCCCGTGCCGCACGCCGCGCCGCAGAGCGCCACCGCTCATCCGCCGCCGCACGAGCCGACGCCGGACGAGCCGCCGCCGCACGAGCCGACGCCGCACGAGCCGACGCCGCACGACTCACCGCTCACGGCTCGATGAGCCCGGCGCGGATCGCGTAGCGGGTCAGCTCCAGCCGGTCCCGCAGGCCGAGCTTCTGCAGCAGGTTCGAGCGGTGCCGCTCGACCGTCTTGACGCTGATGAACAGGATGTCGGCGATCTGCCGGGATGAGTGCCCCTCGGCGACGAGCTTGAGCACCTCCTCCTCCCGGTCGGTGATGACCCGGCCGGTGCCGGGGTCACCGGCCGCGGCGCGCTCGAGATGGTCGCGGATGAGGGCGTTCACGGCACCCGGGTAGAGGAACGCCTCACCACGCACCGCGGCCCGGCAGGCCTCGACGAGATCCCGGTCCGCGACGGATTTCAGCACGTAGCCGGACGCGCCGGCCCGCAGCGCGGCGAAGAAGTACTGCTCGTTGTCGTACATGGTCAGGATCAGGATCCGGACGTCCGGCAGTGCCCGGGAGAGCTCGCGGGCGGCCTGCAGGCCGGTCAGCCGTGGCATGGCGATGTCGAGGATCGCCAGGTCCGGCTGTTCGGCGCGGGCCCTCTCGATCGCCTCGGCGCCGTCGGCGGCCTCGGCCACGACGGTCAGGTCGGGCTCGCTGTCGAGAATCAGCCGTACCCCGCGGCGGACCAGCGCGTGGTCGTCGGCCAGCAGGATCCGGATCGGTCGGGGCATGGTCAGTCCCTCGCCTCGGGCAGCGGCACCCGCGGCGCCTCGGGCAACGGCACTCGCAGCCGGACCTCGGTCCCACCGGCGGCGGCGGGCCCGATCGTGAGGTCGGCACCGATCAGCAGCGCACGTTCGCGCATGCCGCCGATGCCCGAGCCCTCCGCGGCGCCACCGAGCCCGCGGCCGTCGTCGCGGACCCGCAGCTCGATGCCGGCGTCCCGGCGAGCGACCTCGAGGCGGGCGTGCCGGGCACCGGCATGGCGGGCCGTGTTGGTGAGGCATTCCTGCGCGACCCGGTACAGCACCAGCTCGGCGTCACGGCCGAGGCCGAGGTGACGTTCGACGCTGTGATGCACCACGAGCCCGCCCGTGGTGAACTCGCCCGCGAGCGCCTTGAGCGCGCTGGTCAGCCCGAGCTCCTCGAGGACACCCGGGCGCAGCCGGCGCGCGATGCGGCGGATCTCGTCGAGGCCGTTGCGGGTGGTCTCCTGCACCTGCCGCAGCCGCGCGCGCAGCGGCGGCGGCGCCTGGTCAGCGACGCTCTTGAGCTCCAGCAGGACCGCGGTGAGCGTCTGGCCGATCTCGTCGTGCAGTTCCTGCGCGATCCGGTGCCGCTCCGCCTCCTGCGCGGTCAGGGCACGGGCCGTGCTGGCCGCGCGTTCCGCCTCCAGCCGGTCCAGCATCGCGTTGAAGGTACGGATCAGGTCCCCGATGGGGCCCGCCTGCCCGGCGGCCGCCAGCCGGTGGCCGGGGCGCGTCAGGTCGATCGTGGCCATGGCCCGGATGAGCCGATCGATCGGGCGCAGGCCGACGCGCAGCAGCGCGGCGTTCGTCACCAGCATCGCGGCCAGCCCCCCGATCAGGATCAGCACCTCGGTCAGGACCACCGGTGTGGAGACGGTGACCGGGCCGAGAATGAGCCCGAGCATCGCCGCGGTGAACACCGCCGCGTTGAGCGCGAAGACCCGCCAGAACAGGGTCAGCCCACGGGCCCGGTCACCGTCCTCAGCCGCTGCGCACACGCCCCAGCCTGTTCCGGCGCCGTCACCGCTGTCCATCGGGGCTGCCACCCATTCGGCGCCGCGGCCTCACATCGGACCGACGGGCGCCACGGGCCCGCGGGGCGATGAGTTCGTCCCGTGACGGAGGTCTGCAGTCTGTGGGCGAGCGGTGGCAGCTCCCCCCGACGGATGGAGCGGCGATGCCCGAGGATCCGACATCCCCTCCGCCCGGCCTGGCCGCGGTGGTGTTCCGCCTACCGGCGGCGCCGCGCCGGGACGACCTCGCCGGCCTGTGCGGGCAGGCGGAGCGGCTTCTGCGGGACCACCCGGGGCAGGCCATGCTCGTCGACGCCACCGCGGTCGGCCGCGCGGACCTGGTGGCCGTCGAGGCGATTGCCCGGATGGCCCTGCTGGCCGGACGGCACAACCGCGCGTTCCGGCTCGAGGCGCCCGCCCCGCTGCGGGACCTGCTCGCCCTCACAGGCCTCGCCGGGCTGGCCGACGACCCACCATCGGCCGGCCCGGCCACGCCCGCCGGATGATCACACCTCAGGCGGCAGGTGTGCCGGCAGGCCGAACGCGGGAAAAAGGCGTTCGACGTCCAGGAAGGTGTTGATGCCGACGACCCGGCCGGCCTCGATCTCCAGGACGACCAGGCCCCAGGGGTCGTGACCGGCCCCCGACGCGCTCGGCCGGTACTGGCCGAAGGCGGGATGGCCGTTGGCCGTCGTCGGCAGCAGGCGGGAGCCCCGGCACCCGGACCCGGTGCCGAGCATCCAGGCCCGGACGTCGCGGTGCCCGCGCAGCCACAGGTCCAGCGGCGGCATGGACAGTGTCACGCCCTCATGCAGCAGCGCGACCAGGGCGTCCATGTCGTACCGCTCGAAGGCCTCGACGTAGCGGGCGAGCAGCGCCTGCTGCTCGGCGTCGGCCGGCCGCAGCGGCTCCGCGTCGGAGAGGTCGATCGCGGCGATGGTGGCCCGGGCCCGCTGCAGCGCGCTGTTGACCGAGGCGACCGTGCTGTCGAGCAGTTGGGCCGTCTCACTCGCCGACCAGCCGAACACCTCACGCAGGATCAGCACCGCCCGCTGGCGGGCCGGCAGGTGCTGCAACGCGACGACGAACGCGAGCCGGACGCTCTCCCGGCGGGCGGCGACGTCCGCCGGATCGGCGCCGCCGGACCCGGTGGCGAGCACCTGCCCGTCGGGTGCGGGGACGATCCAGGCCGCCTCCGGCAGCGGTGCGCGCACGGGCGTGTCGGCGGTGGACGGGCCGGTGAGGTCCATCGGGCGGGCCCGGCGCTCACCGGCACTCAGTGCCGTGAGGCAGACGTTGGTCGCGATGCGGTACAGCCACGACCGCAGGGCGGCCCGGCCCTCGAACCGGTCGATACCGCGCCAGGCGCGGATCATCGTCTCCTGCACAGCGTCCTGCGCGTCGAACGGGGAGCCCAGCATCCGGTAGCAGTAGCCGGTCAGCTCCCGGCGGAACGGCTCCAGCAGCGCGACGGCCTGCGTTGATGCTCCGGGAACAGCCGAATCCTCGCCCGGCGGACCGGCAGTCACGGGCGGGCCGGCAAGAACCTCACTCATCGTTGACCCTCATGCCCAGCAGTGTGCCGGCCACCTCCGACAGAATTCGCGCCGCGCCGCGCCCTCACCCGCACAGCTCACCTGTCGAGGATCCCGCACCGCCATGCAGCACCGGCGCTTCACCTCAAGAGGGGCAAAAGGGGCGCCGATTCACCTGGCGACCCGCAAGAAGTGAGGATCCTGGTCACTGGAACGACCAGAATCGTTCACTCTTGCGACCCGCCAAACCGAGCCACCGGACCACGGGACTCCCGGAGAGCCGGCCGCGTTCGTGGAGCGCGAACCTCCCTGCCCACCAACCAACGATCTTGATCGACGCCGGTCCGCGCCAGGCTCCTCCCAGGAGTATCCATGTCCGCCCTGACACCCAGCCGACAGGGCACGGGTCTTCTCCCACACAATCCTGTAGGAGAAGGTCATCCGTATGGATACGGGAGGAACACAGCCGGCCGGCCCTGAGCCCTCCGCGCCTCCTCCCGCGGCGGACCCGGTCGCCGCCTCGCCGACCGTCGCCGCCTCGCCGACCACCGAGGCCGACCGGCGCACCGCCTGCGACGAGTGCGGCGCGACGGCCGTCGACGAGGACGGTTTCTGCCGGGTGTGCGGCCTGCGGACCGCGCCGCTGCACGGTCCGGACACCTGGCTGTCCGACCTGGGCACCGCGGCTGGCCTGTCGGACCGCGGCCGGGTGCACATCCACAACGAGGACGGCATGGGTCTCGAGCTGATCCCGCCGGGCGTCCACGGCCCACGGCTCGGCGGCGCCGTCGGTGTGGTCTGCGACGGCGTGTCCAGCGCGTTCGGTTCCGGCCCGGCCGCGCAGGCTGCCGCTCAGGCAGCCGCGGCGGCACTGGCCCGGCTGGCCGCCGCCGCGGCACCCGCCCCCGGCCCTGAGCCAGCCGAACCCGGAACCGTACGGGCCGTGGCGCCGGAGCTGCACCGGGCGCTGACCACCGCGCTCACCGACGCCGCCCAGGACGCCCAGGACGCCGTGCTCAGCGTGGCCGAGGAGCAGGGTCTGGCGCCGGCATGCACGTTCGTCGGCGCCATCGTGCTGGACGACGTCCTCGCCATCGGCTGGCTTGGGGACAGCCGGGCCTACCTGGTCGACGGCGCCGGGGCACGCGTGCTCACCGAGGACGACACCATGGCCGCGGAGGCCGTCCGGGCCGGGCTGCTGCCGCCGGAGCTCGCCGAGCACGGCCGTGCCGCGCACACCATCACCCGCTGGCTGGGCAACGCGCGGACCTCCTGGCCGCCGCGGACCCGGGTCGTCGGGCTGCGGCCACCCGGGCGGGTCGTCCTGTGCAGCGACGGGCTGTGGAACTACGCGTCGGCCGCGTCGGCGCTCGCGGCACACGTCGACGCCTCCGGCTCCGGTCCCGGCACCGGGACCAGCACCGGGACGGCGGCCGCGCCGATCGCCGTGGCGCGGCATCTGGTCGACGTCGCGCTGCGGGCCGGCGGGGCCGACAACATCACCGTGATCGTCATCGACGTTCCGGGGAGCGCCTGACGGTCGACTTCACCCGCGGAAACCGGTTCGCGTAGTTGACGATCGCGGTTCACCGGCACCGGCACCCGCGACCCGCGACCCGCGACGGGACGGGACGGGACGATCCTCGTCACCGATCTCGGCTCGGCCAACGGCACCTGGCTGGGCCCGGACGCCACCCGGCTGACCCGTCTGGACGTCGACCTGCGCGTTCCCCTCCGCCCGGGCGGCCGGGTCTTCGCCGGCGCCTGGACCCGGTTGACCGTCACCGCGGAGTGCGCGGAGTGACCTGTCCCGTTCGCGGGTGTACCCGCCGTATGTGTTCTTTGTCGTGTCTCATACAGTCACGGGGCCCGGCGGATGCCGCGCGTTCGCCGTTCACCTGCCCGGTCGCCCGGCGGGCCACCCGGCCGGTCACCCGGCGCAGGCCCACGCCCAGGGCGGGACACCCGGGACATCCGGGACACGGCGCGGACGTCGTCCACCACCGGCATCCCCGACCAGCCCGGGCCACGTGACGTGGCGACGACGTTCAACGAGGAGCGACGAAAGGATGATCGGCAACGACGCCCATGTGCGGAACAACCGCACCCGGTGGAACGAGATCTCCGACGACTACCAGCGGTTCAACGCCCCGCAGATCCGTGAGCAGGCCTTCACCGGGGACATCACCTGGGGCGTGTGGGGCATCCCGGAGTCGCGGCTGAACATTCTCGGCCATGTCGTCGGACTCGATGTGCTCGAGATGGGCTGCGGCGGCAGTCAGTGGTCGACCGCGCTCGCCCGGCGCGGCGCCCGCCCGGTCGGGCTGGACCTGTCCGAACGGCAGCTGCACCACAGCCGCAAGCTGCAGCGCGAGACCGGGCTGGATTTCCCGCTGGTCCAGGCCAGCGCGGAGGACGTGCCGTTCGCCGACGCCGCGTTCGACATCGTCTTCGCCGACCACGGCGCGTTCTCGTTCGCCGACCCGTACCGGGCCGTCCCGGAGGCCGCGCGGATCCTGCGTCCCGGCGGCCTGCTGGCGTTCGGGCATGTCAGCCCGATCTACGAGATCAGCATTCCGGATGGCGCGGAGGCGGCCGGCGACCGGCTCGTCGGCGACTACTTCGGCCTTCGCCTGATCTCCGACACCGACGGCCTGGTCAGCGCCAACCTTCCGTACGGGGCGTGGATCCGGCTGTTCCGCGACTGCGGGCTGGTCGTCGAGGACCTCGTCGAGCCGCGGCCCGAGAACGGGCTGGACTCGTCGCACCGCGACAGCGCCGAGGAGGCGTGGGCCCGCCGGTGGCCCTCGGAGTGCATCTGGAAGGTCCGCCGCACCTGACGGCCTGAAAGCCTGACGACCTGAAAGCATGGCCGGATGGCTCCAGCGGAGGTTCGACACCGACAATGACCCCGATCCGAAGGCTGACGCCCACCCGAAGGCTGACACCGACCCGAAGGCTGACGCCCACCCGAAGGCTGACACCGACCCGAAGGCTGACGCCCGCCCGAAGGCTGACGCCGGCCCGAAGGCTGACGCCGGCCCGGTACGAGGCGTGACCGCGCCGACCAGGCCGGGGCCCGAGCTGCGGGTCCGGCTTCCCCAGGTCGCGCCGTCGGTGCGGGAGTTCCTCGCCACCGAGGCGGGTGGTGCCGTCCTGCTGGTCATCGCCGCGGTCATGGCGCTGGTCTGGGCGAACAGCCCGGTCAGCGACAGTTACCACGACCTGTGGGAGACCACCGCCACGCTCGGCGTGGGCGACGCGACGCTGTCGATGTCGCTGCATCACTGGATCAACGACGGCGCCATGGCGATCTTCTTCGCCGTGGTCGGACTGGAGATCAACCGCGAGTTCACCACCGGCGAGCTCCGTGACCGGCGGACGGTGGCCGTCCCGGCGCTCGCGGCCGTCGGTGGGCTGGGCCTGCCGGCCCTGATCTACTTCCTGTTCAACCCGTCCGGTCCCGCCGCGGTGGGCTGGGGCATCCCGATGTCGACGGACACCGCGTTCGTCATCGGCATCCTCGCCCTGTTCGGGCCACGCTGCCCGGACCGGCTACGACTGTTCCTGCTCACCCTCGCGATCGTCGACGACATCGGGGCGATCGCCGTGGTCGCGGTCTTTTACACCGAACACGTCGAGCCCGGGTGGCTGGGTGCGTCCGGTGTGCTGCTGCTGCTGATCGCGGTGATGCGCTGGATGCGGGTCTGGCGGCTGGGGCCGTACGTGCTCGCCGCGGTGGCGCTGTGGGTCGCGATCTACTCGTCCGGCGTACACGGAACACTGGCCGGGGTGATCGTCGGCCTCGTGCTGCCCTCGGCGCCCCCGCGCCGTGAACAGATCGACAACGTGCCGATCTACGTGCGCGCGCTGCGGGAGGACTCGACGGCCGGGCGCGCCGCGCTCGCCGTGTCGGCCGCCCGGGCCACCGTCGCCACCAGCGAGCGGCTCCAGTACAGCCTGCATCCGCTCAGTGCCTACGTGATCGTGCCGGTCTTCGGTCTCGCCAACGCGGGGGTGCACCTCGACAGCCACGCGCTGACGACCGCGGCGTCGTCACCGGTGACGATCGGGGTCGCGGTCGCGCTGCTCGTCGGCAACGCGGTCGGCATCACCGCGGCCGCGCTGCTGGCCATCCGCGGCGGGTTCGGCGCGCTGCCCGGCGGGGTCCGCTACGGCCACCTGATGGGCGCGGCGATCCTCGCCGGGGTCGGCTTCACGATCTCCCTGTTCATCACCGAGCTGGCCTTCACCGACCCCGCCCTGGCCGAACAGGCGAAGATCGGCATCCTGGCCGGCTCGATCACCGCCGCCGTGCTGGGCACGATCACCCTGCGGTATGTCGGGGAACGCTGGCCGCTGTGCTCTCCGGGCACGGACGAGACGATCCCGGCGCTACCGCCGCGACCATGGCGCGCGCCGGCGCCGGCGGTCAGCCCCGTCATCCGCTGACGGTTCGTCCGCTGACGGTTCGTCCGCCGGCCGGCCGCCTGCCGACAACCGGCTGGAGCCGGACCCGGCGCGGGCGACGGCGGAGCGCAGCGGGCCGAGCTCCAGCCGGCCGCGGTACCGCACCCCGTCGATGAAGATCGTCGGGGTGCCCTCGACCCGCAGCTGAGCGGCACCGGCGTAGTCGTCCTCCACCGCGTCGCCGTAGGGCTGCGCCGGGTCGCCGACGACGAGGTCGGCGTCCAGGCCGACCGCCCGGGCGAAGCCCATCAGGTACTTGTCGGCGAGCTTGTCCTGATTGGCGAACATCAGGTCGTGCATCTCCCAGAAACGCCCGTGCGCGCCGGCCACCTCGGCCGCCAGCGCGGCGGTCAGCGCGTAGGGGTGCACATCGAACACCGGGAAATGCCGGAAAACCTGCCGGACCTGACCGTCGGATGTATTCACCAGCTCCCGCAGGATACCGGCGGCCCGGGCGCAGTACGGGCACTCGAAGTCTCCGTACTCGACAATCACCACGCCTGCGTCCGGAAATCCCCGGGAATGCCGGAACGGATCCGCCGCCAGGCGCTTCGCTTTTTTCACCGTGTTCCCGCCGACCTCGGCCATACGGCCCATGATATCGGGCGCCACGGGGACGGCTGGCCGGCTAGTGTGGAGCCCGTGGCCGAGGTGAAAACGTCGGACCGGAGCACCGAGAACGCCGATGACATGCTGGCGATCAAAGCGGTCGACGTCCGAATTCGGCGCGGGACGACCTGGGGTGGCCGGGACGGCCGGGAAATCGTTCACGGGGTGTCCTTCGAGGTAGAGCGGGGAACCGTGACCGGTCTGCTCGGCCCGAGCGGATGCGGGAAGACGACGCTGATGCGGGCGATCGTCGGTATTCAGCGCGGGGTGAGCGGTGACCTGCGGGTGCTCGGCCGCGGGCCCTGCGAGCGCGAGCTGAGCCGCCGGGTCGGCTACGCCACCCAGACCGCCTCCGTCTACAGCGACCTGACCGTGACGGAGAACCTGCGCTACTTCACCGCGCTCAGCGCCCAGCAGGGCGCGCTCAGCCCGCAGGAGGTCATCCGCGGGGCGGAACGCGCCGCCGCGCGGGTGAGCCTGTCGGCCGAGATCCACACCCAGGTCGGACGGCTCTCCGGCGGTCAGCGCGGCCGGGTTTCGCTGGCCGCCGCCATCATCGGCGGGCGGGAGCTCCTCGTGCTGGACGAGCCGACCGTCGGGCTCGACCCGGTGCTGCGGCGCGAGCTGTGGGACGGCTTCCACCAGCTGGCCGACCAGGGGGTCACTCTGCTCGTCAGCTCCCATGTGATGGACGAGGCGTCCCGCTGCGACCGGCTGCTGCTGCTGCGCGAGGGCCGGCTGATCGCCGACGAGACCCCTGAGTCGCTGCTCGAGATCACCGGCGCCCCTGATCTCGACCACGCCTTTCTGCGCCTGGTCGAACCCCGCCGAGCGCCACGGCAGACGCCGCCGCCACCCGCCGAGCGGGCCCAGGAGCTCAGCCCGGCGACAACGGAATGCGCCGACCCGCCGGAGACCGCCGACCCAGTGAAGACCGCCGACCCAGTGAAGACCGCCGACCCGCTGGAGACCGCCGACCCTCCGGGGACGACCCGCTCCGCGGCGGCCCCCCAGCAGTGCGACGACCGGGGCCTCCGGCTGAACCTGCCGCGAACGACCGCCACCGCGCTGCGGGTGGTGCGCCAGATGCGCCGGGACCCGCGGACCATCCTGCTCGTGCTCGTGCTCCCACCGGCGCTGCTGGTGCTGCTGCAGGCGATCTTCGCGAACAACTCGACGGCGTTCGACCGGGCCGGGGCGGGCCTGCTCGGCGTGTTCCCCCTCATGACCATGTTCTTCCTGACCTCGGTGGCGATGCTGCGGGAGCGGCGCTCCGGCACCCTGGAGCGGCTGATGACCACGCCGATCGGCCGCGGCGACCTGCTCACCGGCTACGGCGTCGCCTTCGGCCTGCTCGCCGTCGCGCAGGCCGCGATCACGACGACGACCGCCGTCGCGTTACTGCACCTGACCATCGCCGGGCCGTTGGAGATGCTCGGCCTGCTCGCCGTGCTCTCCGCCCTGTTCGGCACCGCGCTCGGCCTGCTCACGAGCGCCTTCGCGAACTCCGAGTTCCAGGCCGTGCAGTTCCTTCCGCCGGTGCTGCTCCCGCAGTTCCTGCTCTGCGGCATCCTCGTCCCGCACGATCAGATGAACGCCGTTCTCGGCACGGCCAGCATGCTCATGCCGATGACCTACGTCGTCGATGCGCTGAGCCGGATCAGCACGACGCCCGGGGTGTCGATGACGGTCGTGCGGGACGCCCTCGTCATCGCGGGGTGCACCGTGGTCGCGCTCGCGCTGGCGGCCGGGACCCTGCGCCGGCAGACCCCCTGACGGGACGGACCGGGCCCGGCGGGTGACCGGGCCCGGCAGGATCACCGGCTGCCAGGCAGGACGAGCCGGCCGGTCAGGCGGTGCGGTCGAGGGTGCCGGCGGCGAGCCGCGCGTAGTGCGGGGATCGCCCCAGCAGGTCCTCGTGCCGGCCCGCGGCGACCAGGACCCCGTCGTCGAGGACCAGGATCAGGTCCGAGGCCCGCACGGTCGAGATGCGGTGGGCGATCACGAGCAGCGCGCGGCGGGCGGCGATGTCCGCCATCGCCCGGGTCAGGGCCCGCTCGTTGACCGCGTCCATCTGTGAGGTCGGTTCGTCGAGCAGCAGCAGCTCCGGTGCCGCGAGCAGGGCACGCGCGACGGCCACCCGCTGGCGCTCACCGCCCGAGAGCAGGACCCCGTGGTCGCCGACGTCGGTGTCAAGCCCGGCGGGCAGCCGCTGGACCACGGCGGTCAGCCGCGCGACGTCGACCACCTCGGCGACCTCGGCCTCGGTCGCGTCCGGCCGGGCGTAGATGATGTTGTCGCGCAGCGAGCCGCAGAGCACCGGGGCGTCCTGCTCCACCAGGTTGACCTCGCGCCGCGTCCGCGCACGGCCCACCTGCTCCAACGGCTTCCCACCGACCAGGATCTCGCCCTCGTCCGGCTCGTAGAACCGCTCGATGAGGCCCAGGATGGTCGACTTGCCGGCTCCGGACGGCCCGACCAGCGCGACCTGCCCGCGGGCCGGAACGGTGAACGACACGCCCCGCAGCACCGGGCGCGGCCCGTAGGAGAACCAGACGTCACGGAACTCCAGCGCGGGCGGCCGGGCCCCCGGGGCGGTCAGTTGGCCCGGCCCGGCCGGCTGGGCCTCGACCGGCTGGGGCCGCTGGTCGGATCCATCCCGTGGGTCGGGTTCCTCCCGCGGCATCGTGAAGACGACGTTCACCCTGGTCAGCGCGCCGAGCCCACGTTGGATCGTCTGCGCGGACTCGATGAGCTGCGACAGCGGCATCACCAGGTAGGTCGCGTAGAGGAGGAACGCGACCAGGTCGCCCAGCGAGGTGGTCCCGCGGGCGACGAGGACACCGCCGGCGAGCAGGACGACCAGCACCGAGCCCTGGACGGCGAGCTGGGTGGCGGGCGCGATCACCGCGCTCAGCCTCGCCATCCGCATCCCGGCCTGGTAGGCGTCCTCGGCGTGCCCGCCGATGCGCTCGCTCTCCCTGGCCTCGGCGTTGCTCGCGCGCACGGTACGGATCGCCGTGAGCGCCCGCTCCAGGTCGGCGGACATCCGCCCGACGCTCGCCTGACCCTGCTCGGAGATGGACCGCACCCGCGTCAGCGCCGTCACCACGACCGAGCCGGCGACGACGACCGACACCACCACGAACGCGAACAGCACCGGGCTCAGCCACACCATCAGCCCGATCGCCGCGAGCACGCCGATGGTGCTGGTGACGAGGGTGGTGAGACTGTAGGCGACCGCGTCTCGCACGACCATGGTGTCGGCGTTGGAGCGGGAGAGCAGGTCCCCGATCCGCTGGGCGTCGAACACCCGGATGCGCAGCCGCAGCAGGTGGCCGATCAACCGGTGGCGTAGCCCGAGCAGAACGCGCTGGCCGGTCCGTTCCAGCAGGTAGTGCCCCCAGGTGTCGACCGCCGCCTCCAGCAGGAACACCGCGACGAGCACCCCGATGAGCAGCGCCGGCACGTGCCCGGTGCTCGCCCCGTCGATGACCCCGCGGACCAGCAGCGGCTGCGCGAGGCCGATCACGGAGCCGAACGCGGTCAGGGCCGTCGCGAAGGTGATCAGGCGGCCGTGCCCGCGCAGCAGGCGCCACAGGTCCCCGAGACCCGGCCGGGGCCCGTCCGGACGGGCCTTGCCCCGGCCACGGAATCGAGGCGGTGGCGGCCCCGGCGGAAACGCCCCCGGCGGCGGGGGGCCCGGCGGG
>NZ_ADGX01000101.1 GCF_000177675.1 Parafrankia sp. EUN1f | reverse complement strand
CCGACCAGATCACCATGACAGGCATGCAAACAACCTGGTCCTCCCGCGTTCCCGGTCCGAGCCGCCACCGGGCACTTCCACGCTACTGAAGTGCCCCGTGCGGCAGGCCCGCCGCCGGCTTCGCCCGCTTCGTCCAACCTCCTGCCCGGGATCGGCCCACGGCAGGCCGTCCATCCCGTGACGTGAGTGTCACACACGTACGGAGTTGACCTGACGCAAGCACGCCGGGCATCTCGACGAGCGCCACAGAAGCAGCACGGGCACGGGCACGGCGGTCTATCGGGTGGCGGCCCCGCTCGGTACGGCGGCGGGCAGCAACGGCCAGGCGCGGTCCTTGTCCGAGATCACGGAGACGGGCAGCGGCCAGGCGATGCCGAGGCGTGGGTCGTCGAAACGGAGCCCGCGATCGTGCCCTGGGGTGAACGGCACGTTCATCTGGTAGGTGGCCTCTGTGTCGTCCACCAGGGTCTGGTAGCCGTGTGCCAGGCCGGCCGAGATGAACAGGGCCCGGTGGTTGTCCGCGGTCAGCTCCACCGCCACGTGCTCCAGGTAGGTCGGTGAACCGGGCCTGGTGTCGACGACGACGTCCAGCAGTGCCCCGCGGGTGCACCGGACCAGCTTGGTCTCACGCACCGGCTCACCGGCCCAGTGCATGCCGCGGACCGTCCCGGCGAGCCGGTTGTAGGCCACGCTGCACTGGGCGACGGAGACCTCCAGCCCGGCGGCGGCGAACTCGTCGGCGCAGAAGGTGCGCGCGAACAGGCCGCGGGCATCGGTGAAGGCCTCGACGTCGACGATCGTCACGCCGTCGACGGCGGTGGGCGTGAGGATCATCAGGCGGTCCAGAACAGCTCGGCGTCGACCTGCCCCGTGCCGATCAGGTACTGGAGCTGCTTGAGCCGTGTGTGCCCGCGGCCGGTGAACGTCTCGGCGTCGAGCTGGATGCGGCTGAAGACCTCGTGCAGCTGCTTGGCGCCGCTGTGGGCGTCCCAGTCGCAGGCGAAGCCGGGCAGCTGGGTGGCGATCTTCTCGAAGGAGACCCGGTAGCTGCGGTTGTCCCCGCCGTTGTCGCCGAAGCTCAGCCGGCAGCCGGTGAAGACGGTGGCGACCGCGTCCGCGATCTCCTTCACCTGGTAGTTCTGCGCGCTGTCACCCACGTTGAAGATCTGGTTGTGGACGGCGTCCCGCGGTGCGGCCAGCACGCAGCGGATCGCCTTGGCGATGTCCAGGCCGTGCACCAGCGGACGCCACGGCGTTCCGTCCGAGGTCATCGCGATCTCACCGGTGGTCCAGGCGACCCCGGCCAGGTTGTTCAGCACGATGTCGAAACGCATCCGCGGCGAGGCGCCGTACGCCGTCGCGTTGCGCATGAAGGTCGGCGAGAAGGTGTCGTCGGCCAGCGGCGCGACGTCCCGCTCGACGAGCACCTTGCACTCCGCGTACGGGGTCTGCGGGTTGACCGGGGACGTCTCCGTGACGTCCGAGCCGGTCGCGACCCCGTAGACGCTGCAGGACGACATGTAGACGAAGCGCTCGACGCCCGCCTGCTTGGCGAGCTTCGCCAGCTGCACCGACCCCTGGTGGTTCACCTTGTAGGTGACGTCCGGCGCGAGCGCGCCGAGGGGGTCGTTGGACAGCTCGGCCATGTGCACGACCGCGTCGACGCCTTCGAAGTCCTCGACGGTGAGGTTCCGGAGGTCCTTGTCGATCGTGTACGGAACGCGATCCATGCCGCGGTAGAGCCAGCCGAACTTGTAGTAGCCGGTGTCGACACCGACCACGTCGTGACCATCGCGCAGCAGCTCCGGGGCCAGCAGGCACCCCAGGTAGCCTTCCGTGCCGGTGACGAGCACCTTCATCCGCGAGTCCTCCCGATCTCGACAACGGCACGCCAGATCCACACGCGACCCAACGTTCCGACCCCAGAAGGTACCGAGGTGGTCGGACGGGTCGTTGTCGACGCCCCGCCAGATTCCTGTCCGTCTGGCGACGACCACTCTGCGCATACCCCGCAGGGCCGGGATACCCGCACAAAAATGTGATTCCCGCCACCCAGAGTCCCCGACATGCGTCGGGCCCAGACGTGGGGTCTGTCGACTCAAAGACAAACGCTCACACAACGCCCAGGATGTGTCAGGCTCGGCGACGGACATCAAGTGAGCCCTTTTCCGTCTCACGGCCCGCGGTCAGGGATGTCGTGGGTCCACGTCGGCGGCGGAAAAGCTCATGTCCCATGTGAAGGCGTGATGCGCCACCCCTGGTCCCGCGTTGGCGGAACGTCCGAAGGCAGGTCGGTTGGTGATGGGTGGCCGACGCGGAAGTCGCACGGCGTTGTCGGCCGTGGTCCTCACCTTGTCATTCGCGGTGCCCGCAACGGCGGCCACCGCAGCCGGGCCCGCGGCGGCCGGGCCCACCTCCACCCCCGGCCTCTTCTCCGCCCGGGACGAGCAGTGGTACCAGAAGAGTCTGCGGCTGGCTGACGCGCACCAGGTGAGCCTCGGCGCCGGAGTCGTCGTGGCCGTCATCGATGGCGGCGCGGACGCCACCCATCCCAAGCTGCGCGGCCAGCTGCTGCCCGGCGCCGGCATCGGTACGGACGCCGCGGCCGACGGGCTGCGGGACGACGACCCCGACGGCCACGGCACCGCGATGGCCGGGATCATCGCCGGCCGTGCCGACGTCGGGGATCCGGCCGTCTGGGGGGTGGCACCGGCGGCGAAGGTCCTGCCGATCTCCACGGGCGTGCGGGCGGACTCCGACGAGGTCGCCCGCGGGATCCGGATCGCCGTGGACCGCGGCGCCGACGTGATCAGCATGTCGCTGGGCTCCGTGGGGCATGCCACCGACGCCGAGGAGCGTGCCGTCCGGTACGCGCTGGAGCACGACGTGGTCGTGGTGGCCTCGGCCGGCAACACCGAGCCCGGCGACACCGCCGTGAACTCGCCGGCGAACATCCCGGGGGTCATCGCCGTCACCGGCACGGACTACCGCGGGCGCTTCTGGGGTGGCTCGGTGCAGGGGCCACAGTCCGTCCTGGCCGCGCCAGGGCCGGCCATCCGGGTTCCGGTGCCGACGCGGGTCTCCGAGGACGGGCTCGACACCGGCGGCGGCACCAGCAACTCCGCCGCGATCGTCGCGGGTGTCGCGGCGCTCGTCCGGGCCGAGCTGCCCACCCTCGACGCGGCCAACGTCGTCAACCGGCTGATTCGCACCGCAACCGACATGGGCCCGCTGGGACGTGACGACCAGTACGGCTTCGGGCTCGTGGACCCGGTCGCGGCGCTGACGACCGAGATCCCACTCGTCGCCACGAATCCGTTGCTCGCCGCGCGCAGCCCCGGTGCCGCCCCGGCGGGCGATGCGACGGCGGACAGTTCAGCGGGCGGCAGCGCGGCGACTGGCAGCCTCACGGCGGCCCCGGACGACTCCGTCGGCCTCGCCCCCCCGAAGCGCTCGGCCGGGCCCTCCACGGCACTGTGGATTCTCATGCTGGCCCTGGCCACGGTCGAGGGTGCGCTGCTCGGAGCACTCGCGCACCTTCTGTTCGGCACCCGGTACGCGGCGATGCGCGAACGCCGCCGGCAGCGAAGGGCCACGCCGGTGGATCCGAGCTGGCCGCCGCCAGGGCACGCACCCGCGCCAGCGCCGGCCTGGCCCGTGGCGACACCGGCCTGGCCCACGCCGACAGCAGCCAGCCGGGCACCGGCAACAGCCCGGCCGGCACCGACAGCGGCCCAGCCGGCATCGGCAGCGGCTCGACCGGCACCGGCAACAACCCGGCCCGAGCCCGCGGCGCACGTCGTCCGGCCGCAGACACCGCCGGGACGGCCCACGATGCCGGTACGTCCCGTGCACCAGTACCCGCCGGCCAGCCGACCTCGGGCCACCGCGCCACCACCACCGTCGACGTCGACCGGCCGACCGGTCGACACCCGGGCCTGGAGGACCCCCCGCTGACCAGCCGAGGCGTTCCCGGGGGACCTCCACCCGTCCGTCACCCAGCGCGGCCCATGGCTGGGACTGGGGCTGCTTCCGGGCAAGAGTTAAGGATCGTGGTCGTTCTGGCGGCCAGAATCCTCAACTCTTGCGGATGTCAAGTGGCTCCGCGCCGCTGGTGGCTACCAGGCGGCGGCCGTCAGCGGTCGGCTGTCAGCGCGGCGGCGGGCCGACCAGCAGACCCTTGATGTACGCCGCGTGCTCGTCGGCCGTGGCCTTGTGGCCGCGGGCCCGGGAAAGCGCGGTACGCCCGGCATAACCCGCGACGAGCATGGAGCGCATGACGTTCACCCGTGCCGGCGCGTTGTGCTTGCGCAGATAGCGGACCATCGAGGCGCCGCGCATCTGGAGCATCCAGGTCTTGCCGGCACCGGAGCCACCCGCGCCGTGCGGAACGAACAGGTCGGTGCGCAGCTGCTGGCGCAGGCCCGCCTCCCGAATCGCCCGGCCGAGCGCCATGTCCTCGTTGTAGACGTAGAACGTCTCGTCGAAGCCGCCCAGCTCCAGGAAGGCCTTGCGGCGCACGGCCATGCAGGCCCCCGTCAGCCACTCGGGGCTCATCGGGCGGTTGGGCTTCGGGCGGGCGAACAGCGCCGACGACGGCGCGATCTTGTGCGCGCCGAGCACATGCATGAGGACCCGGCGCGGAGTCGGCTCCCAGCCGCCGTTCCCGAGCTCGGGCCGGCCGTCGGTGCCCTGCATCGTGGCCGCGCTGACGACCAGCTCGGGGTCACGCTCAAGGTCGTCCACGAGCGCCTGCATGACCTCGACGGTCGGTCGGCTGTCGGGGTTGCCCAGCACCACGTACTCGTAGACGGACGAGCGCATGCCCATGTTCGAGGCCTTCGCGAAGCCCTTGCCGCCACCCGAGTCGATGTACCGGCCGTTCGGCCGGCGCGCGACGAGCTCGTCGACCTTGTCCACGCCCTTGGCGTTGTCGGTGACCACCACCGGCAGGTCGGGCGGCAGCGTCTCGAACATCTGCTCAAGCTGACCACGGCTGTGGAAGCTCACCAGGGACAGCTCGAACGACCAGCCGGGCGCGACGGGCCGGGTGCTCGGCGCGGCCGCGGATGTGGCTGCGTCCGCCGCCGGGTCCGCCGTGTCCGCCGCGGCCGCGGACGTGCTGGGAGCTGTCGGCTCCACGGGCTCGGTTCCGGCAGCCTGGACGGCATCGTTGTCCGACACGTGAACTCCTCTCAGCTCGCCCTGGAGGCCGGCGTGCCCGCGGGGCCGGAGGCGGCCTCGGGAGCGGACGGAAGCTGGGTCGGGGACTGCGCGGCGGCCGGGGCCTGCCGTTCCGGCTTCGGCCAGACCGCGGGACGGTCGTGGGCGAGGAAGCGGCGTACCCCACCGAGTGCCACGGCCTGCAGGAAGAAAACCTGGGCCACCAGCCGGCTCGGGCCGGGCGGTGTGCCGCCCTTCATCAGCACGCCCGCGCTGGCCGCACCGGCCGCGTTGCCGACCAGGAAGAGCCGGGCCCCCCAGCTGTGCCGCGCCGCCGGCACAGCCAGCGCCACCAACGCCACATGTGCCATCGGCCCGAACGAGGATCGGACGAGCCGGTGCCCCCAGAGCTGGGCGGTCACGGGCAGCGCGCCGGGGACGAGCGCCTCACGGCGCCGCCAGAGCATGTCCAGGTTCCCGGCGACGATTCGGGTACGACGTTCCCATTCGGCGTCATAGTCCGGCGCGGACGTCTCTATCGAATACGCCTCGGGCTCGTAGACCACCCGCAGACCACTTTCGAGAATGTCCAACGCGAGCCAGGCATCATCGACCGCGGTGTCGCCCGGCAACGGGCGGAACGCCTTACGCCGGAAAGCGAGCATCTCGCCGACCACGCCGATGGTGGCACCCGTCGCCGACTCGCACTGCTTGAGCCAGGACTCGAACTTCCAGTAGAAGCCCTGGGCACCCGCCGGGTCGTCGACCTGTTTCTCACCGGCCACCGCACCGACGGTCTCATCGGTGAAGTGGCGGGCCGCGGCGCGCAGCGCGTGCGGCGCCAGCACCGCGTTGGCATCGGTGAGCACAACCACGTCATGGCTCGCCGCCGCGACCCCGCGGTTGACCGCGCGGGCCTTGCCCAGCCGCTCCCCGGAGGAGAGGACGCGGACGCCGGGCCGGCGGGCGGCCGCGGCCGTCTCCGCGTCGTCCGCGACGACCACGATCTCCATCTGCCCGGGGTAGTCCGTACCGGTCAGCTCGTCGAGCTTCGTGCCGATGACGGCGGCCTCACGGTAGGCGGAGACCACCACGCTCAGCCCCGGCCAGACCTCTGGGTCCTCCGGCTGTGACGGTGTGAGCCCACGACTCCGGTACCCGATATAGGCGGGATACAGAACGTGACCGTACACGGCGGTCGCACCGAGTGCCGCGATCGCGACGCCCTTACCGAACGCACGAGCTCCTGTCATGGCATTACCGTAGCGGTGGCCTTGCGCGTCCGCAGAGAGGCCCCCGGGCATCGTTCCCGTCAGATCGGCGACGCCCGTCGAGTCGTGATCACCGGCCGATCAACGGATCGGCTTCGCCGTGGTCTGATCCGTGATCTGGTTCGCGCCGACAGACGGGCGTGTCACCTCGCGGCCGGTCCGTGTTTATTGCGCTCGCAATGAAGCCGAAACAGCCGTGTTCCCCCGCCGCATTCCGCCGCGGGTCGCACGGGACTTGTCCCGCGGGCCCTGTCGCGCGGGCCTTTGCGCGCGGGCATCTGCCAATCCGGCCGCAGTCCGGTGGTACCAGAGTGCCAGCCGGTCCCACCAGCCGGTCCCACCAGCCGGTGCCACCAGCCGGCCCCGCACGGGCCGGTCCCACAGCGGCGCGGGCGCGGGCGGCGACGCCCCGGCCGTCGTTCGTGGACCGGTCGGCGGCATCGCGGGACCAACGGGCTACAGTTGCTGGGATGAGCGACTCCGAACGCTGGATCGTCGTGGTCGAGGAGCCCTTCCTGCCCGCGGATGCCGGTGGGCGTGTGGAGACATTCAGCTTCCTCACCGCGGCCTCGGCGGCCGGCATCCGGATGCAGGTCCTGGTGCCGTCCCGTACCGACCTCGACATCGCCGCCTATGAGGAGGCCGTTCCCGGCGCGGCCGTCATCCGGCTTCCCCGGGACGACAGTCCCCTCGCGCACCTGTCCCCGCGGCCCTTCATCCACGCGTCGCGCCCCGTCGGGCCGCTGCGCAAGGCCCTGCAGCAGACGCCGCCCCGAGCGGACTTCGTCATCAGCTACAGCTGCCGGACGTCGCATCTGGGCGAGGAGATCGCACGCATCTGGCGTCTTCCGCACCTGGTGCGCGCGCACAACATCGACTCGGAGTTCTTCCACGTCCTCGCCCGGAGCTCCAGCGGGCCCCGCGCGGTCGCCTACGAGCTGGAGTACCACCGCCTCCGGCTGGCCGAGCAGGAGATGCACCACTCACCGCTCATCAACGCCATCGCCGACATCTCGGTCGAGGACCACGAATGGCGCCGGCCGCGGGCGAGCGTCCCGACCTACCATCTGCCACCCTTCCTGCCGGCCAGCACGGTCGCCGGTGTGCGGGCGGCGGGCGGGCTCGCGGGCATCGAGCGGGCGGGGACCACCGCGGTGTTCGTCGGCTCGCTGGACACGCCCACGAACATCGAGGCGCTGCGATGGTTCCTCGGGGGCTGCTGGCCGACGATCCGCCAGCGCCACCCCGAGGCGATCCTGCAGGTCGTCGGGCGGCGCCCCGAGGATGGGCTGGCGCAGTGGCTCGGCGGTTTCGACGGTGTCGAGCTGCACACCGACGTGCCGAGTGTCCTCGGCTACGTCGCCGGCGCCACGGTGTCGGTGAACCCGATGCAGTCCGGGTCCGGTGTCAACATCAAGGCGATCGAGGCGATGTCGGTCGGCACACCGGTGGTGAGCACGCCGACGGGCAGTCGTGGCCTCGGCTGGCGCGCGGGTGAGCATCTGCTCGTCGCGGACGATCCGGCCGCGTTCGCCGACGCGGTCTGCGGCCTGCTGGAGAACCCGTGGCTGGCCGCCGAGGTCGGCACCGCGGGCCGCGACTTCGTCCTGCGAGAGCTTGATCATGCGACGCTCATCGGCCGCCTCCGGAGCATGCTGGCCGATCAGCATCACGCGGCGACAGCCGCGGCGCCGGGCCAGCCGGCCGCGACACCCCGATAGCCCCAGCGGATCCCGAGCTCCGGGCTGCCGTCGCGGCCGTTGCTGACAGGCGAGATCTGACGATTCTGGTCACGGGGGTGACGCAGATCCTCAGATCTTCGAGCCGAGGCTTCGGGCTGCCGCTGCCGCCTGGCAAGACTGGAGGATTTTGGTTGTTGGAACGCCAAAATCCTCCAATGTGCCTTTTCCATCTCACGTTTGTCGAGCGCCGTAGGCACAGGCCGGAGTCGACGACGAAAAAGGATCACTCTTCGTGATTGCCGTGTGGCCAGCCGCCGGCGATCACCACAGGAGCGTCAGCTTGCGCGCGTCGAAGGCCTCGGCGTAGCGGCTGCCGCACTCCACGCCCCGCAGCCGCATGGTGGCGCGAAAGGTCTCCTCGTCGAACCAGACCCGGTCATGCTGGCTGCGGAAATGCCGCTGCAGGTGCTCGACCTTGGCTGCGACCACCGACTCGGACACCGGCACGTAGAGACTGGGCGTGCCCCGGTCGCCCTCCCACTTCGGGATTTCGTAGCCGAGGATCAGCGCGCCCCGGAAAGCCTGCCAGGCCAGTTCGGCCAGCATGCGATGGTCCTGATGGGCATCGCTCAGTGAGGGCGCGAAAACGATGTCCGGCGTGATCTGGCGGGCGATCTGGAGCAGCATCTCCTTCACCCCGCTCCACTCGCGGGGCAGGAACCCGTCCCTGACCTCGTGCAGGTGCAGCGAGCCCAGCGACGAGCCGAGCAGCTCACGGGCACTGGCCTCGGCCTCGGAGCCCCGCTCGCCACCGCCGGAGAAGACCACCCAGTGGACCATGGTCCCCGGGCGGGAGGCGATCATCTGGGCGATTGTGCCACCGGCGCCGATCTCCACGTCATCGGCGTGCGCGCCGAGCGCGACGACGGTGTAGGAGTCGCCCGAGAGCGGGCGCCCGGGCGTCAGTGCGAGCATCGAGGGCTCTGGTCACTCAGCACCCCGCCAACTTACCCGGATGCCCAGCGGGCGAACATGGTTGGCGCACGGCGCATTCGCCCTGCCTGCGCCGTGCCGGTCAGCCGGCGTGGAAACGGTTCTGGACCGCGGAGAGCTCCTCCTGGAGCAGTGACTCGACCGCATCCGCCGCGCTGTCGACGAGCAGCGGAAGTTCCTTGCGCTCGACCGTGCTGAAGTCACGAAGCACGAAGTCCGCCGGGTCCATCCGGCCAGGCGGGCGGCCGATGCCGACCCGCACCCGGAGATAGTCACGCGAGCCCAGCGACGAGGTGATCGACCGGAGACCGTTGTGGCCGTTGTCCCCGCCTCCGCGCTTGAGCCGGATGGCGCCGAACGGGATGTCCAGCTCGTCGTGCACGACGATCACGTGCGCGACGTCCACCTTGTAGAAGGCCCGCAGGGCAGCCGCCGGAGGCCCCGAGACGTTCATGAACGTCCGGGGCCTGGCGAGCACCGCCGGACGGCCGGCGAGGCGCACCTGGTCCACATCGGCCCGGGAGCGGTGGGACCGCAGCCGAGCGCCGGTGCGCTCGGCCAGCAGGTCCACCACCATGAAACCGACGTTGTGCCGGTTCCCGGCATAAGCGGGGCCAGGATTGCCGAGGCCGACGACGAGCCAGGGCCCGTCGTCGGCGGAAACGTCCACGTGGCTCGCCGAACGGCTCAGGTTCAGGCCGACGCGGCGGCTTCGGCGGTCGCGGCGCCCTCGGCGCCCTCGGTGGTCTCACCGAGGTCGGCCTCGACCTGGGCCGCCGTCTTCTTGGCCAGCCCCTGCACGATGACCAGTTCGGCATCGGCTTCCAGCTCGACGCCGCGCGGCAGCTCGAGCTGGGAGGCGGCGATGCCGTGCCCCGGCTCGAGACCGGTGATGTCGACCTCGATGGTGCTGGGCAGCGAGGTCGCGTCCGCCTTGACGGCGAGCGCGGTGACCTGCTGGTCGACCAGGGTGTCGGGGTGGGCGTCACCGATGAGGATGAGGGCGACCTCGACCGTGACCCGCTCACCGCGGTTCACCAGGACGAGATCGACGTGCTCGTAGCTGCCGCGGATCGGGTGGCGCTGCACCTCCTTGGGGAGGGCGAGCTCGGTGCCACCCGAGAGCTCCAGCGTCAGCAGGACGTTGGTACCGGCGTCGGTCTTGAACGCGTGCAGCAGATCGTGGGCGGGCAGCGCGATGTGGCGCGGCGGCTGGCCGTGACCGTAGAGAACAGCCGGGACCTTGCCGGCCCGGCGGGTGCGACGAGCCCCGCCCTTCCCGAACTCGGTGCGCGGCTCCGCGGCGATGCGGACCTCGGACATGGGGGCGCTCATCCTTTCAACAACTGATAACTCGGCGCCGCCGGGACAATCCCGCACAGTGCCAGCTCACACTGTGCTCTTCACACAGCGCCAGCTCGCACAGTGATGGATCGGTGCCGGACGGCGAGACCGCGAAGGACGCGGTTCTCAACAGTACCGGACGCACTGCCGTCAACTCCTGACGGGTGTCGTGTCGCCCAGGACAGTCTCACCTATTGGACGGTTCACCCGACGGACAGTGTGACCGACCCGCCGCAGTGTGACCGACCCGCCCGGGAAGCAGGCATCAGAGCACCCGGGCCGGCGGTGCAGCGTACACCCCGAGCTCGACCTCGGCCGCCAGGTCCGGACGCCCCAGCGCGCGCTGTGCGCGCGGCAGGACGCGGCCCTCGACGTCGGAACGCACCGCCCGGGCGTCCGCGCCGGCCTCCACCTCGACGGCCATCCGCAGCACCGGCCGTCGCGGACGCCCCCGAAGATCCACCCGGACAGCTCGCACAACCGGGTTGCACAGCAGGTCGTCCGCGACGGCGTCGGTGAGCGCGGCGCTGCCCACATGGACACCACCGACCGCGTCGTCGGTGATCTGGAGTCCACGCGGCCGGCCGGTACTGAGCTGAGCGAACAGCCAGCCGAGCGCGCCCAGTGCGAGAAGGCCGGCCGCCGTGCCCACCGCCGGCCAGAACCAGCCATACCGGGCCGCGAAGGAGCTGGTCTCGGGGCCGAGCACGGCCTGGTCGGCGAAGGCCGTGCCGAACACACCGAAACCGGCCAGGAGGACGACCACACCGGCACCGAGCAGAAGCAGGCCGAGCAGCCCCAGCAGGACACGGTTCCAGCGCTCCACCGCCGGCAGGTACCGGCGTCGCCGCGGCCCGGCGGGGCCTGCGTGGCGCCCAGCGCCTCCGCCGCCACCAGCGCCAGCTCCACGCCCACCGGCGGGCCTCACCGCTGTCGCTCCCGCGCTCCCAGGGCGTCCTGTGCGGCGGCCGCACCATCCGCGGCACCGCCACCTGCGGCACCGCCGCCCGCCACGTGGGCGTCCTGCGCATGGGCGTCCCGTGCATGGGCGTCCCGTGCATGGGCGCCGCCGGCGACCCGGCGCCTGGCCGCGGACGTCCCCCAGCCGGTCGGGGCCCCCGCGGCACCGTCGGGCAGGATCCCCCGGTGGCCCCGCCGAAGTCGTCGCGGCCGCCCGCCGACAACCGGCTCCACCACGAGCCGCGGCGGACGTTGCAGCTCGAAGGACTCGATCGTGCGCGCGAGCCGTGCCCGGACCTCCGTCACCGCGCCGACAGACGTCCGCCCGCGCAGCCGTGGACGGACCACCGCGCGGCGACGCCTTACCCGCACCGACACGGACGT
This sequence comes from Parafrankia sp. EUN1f, assembly GCF_000177675.1. Lineage (GTDB taxonomy): Bacteria > Actinomycetota > Actinomycetes > Frankiales > Frankiaceae > Parafrankia. The sequence continues at coordinate 19,116 of NZ_ADGX01000101.1, read as the reverse complement.
GATCCCGTCGGTCGCCAACGCCGTGGCGCGAAGTGCTCGGGCGAGGGCGCTGCGGGGCACGTACACGGCCACCTCCGCCGCCCTACCGGACGCGGACGCTCCGGACACGGACACCCCGGAGGAGGACACGCGGGACGACGACACGCCGGACGACGACACGCCGGAAGCACCGGAGGTGGTCGGACGGGCCTGGAACCGGGGCCTCCCGCCAGCCCGGGAGCCGCGCAGGAGCAGGCCGAGGCCGACGAGCGCGAGCAGCACGCCCCAGAAACGGGCCGCGCCGGACGACCACGCCCAGGCAGTGAGGTGGGCCGACCAGGCCGGCCAGTCGACGATCACCGGCCCGCGCCCGCCGGACGCGGCGACGATCTCCACGACCGCGATCACACCGGCGGCCGCGAGCAGCGCCGCGACGAGCGCGGCAAGAACACGGTTACCGGGCCGCATGGCGCCTCCCTCAGCCGCTAAGATCCCCGTCCAGCTGTTGGGCCTCCCCCGCGACGCCGACTCCGCGATCACGAAACGGAGGTCCGAGCGAACGACCAGCTCACTTCGATCTGCCCGGCGGTAGCCGTCCCGACACGTCGCCACCGCGGGCGGGCGGAGGACCTCAGTGCGCCCGCACCCCGGCGCCGGCCGGCCCGCACAGCATCGGCACCTCGATGTCGATCTGCGCGACGGTGAGACCAGCCAGTGCGGCGACCCGCTCACGCACCCGGTTGCGGACCGCCTCGGCCGTCGCCGCGACCGGCGCCGGGTACACGATCGACAAGGTCAGCGACACCCGGACCGCTCCGTTGACGACCTTCACCGACGTCTCGGGCCAGCGCCTGAGACGGCCCCGCCTCCCCAGTCGGGGCGGCGGGGCCGCGACGTCCTCGACCTCGGCCGCGGCGATCGCGGCGATCTTCGCCACCACCCGTTCCGCCACCCGCACCGAGCCCGGGCGGGCCCCGGCCGGGGTCCTGATGTTCATGTCCGCCCCCGACGGCGCTCGCCGCGGACGAACCCGTCGCGTGGCGAACGGGCCGAGCGTTCCGAGCCCGACCGGGCGCGGACCCACTCAAGGCGACTCAGATCGATGTCACCATCAATGATCTTCCCGACGAACAGGCCGATCGCACCGAAGAGCAGAACGATGAGGAACTCACCGAAGCCCCCGAACGCCAGCGCGATACCAGCGACAAGCCCGGCGACAAGCCCGAGCGCACCCGATCGCATCCAGGCACCTCCCATAGACCTCATCGGCCCTCACCGGCCTCATCGACGTCATCGACTCGACCGCCGGACCCGGCACGACTCAAGGACTCACGGTTCAACGAGTGGCTCACGGCGCACCGAGTGCCGGACTCGGCACGCTGGGTCAGTACCTAGTCTCACCCGGTTACCCGGGACCTTCCAGTTCACGAGCGGCCACCCGTCCGCACCAGCACACGGGCGAGCGCCGCGAGGATGCGCCGGAGCACGCCGTGGCGCCGGTAGAAGGTGAGGGTCTGCGACGGCCGAGCGTCGTCGAACGCACGCAGCCCTTCGGCGAACGCCACCGGGTCACCGCCGCGGTCCGGGTGGTTCGCGAGAACGAAGCGCCGCCGGGCGGCCTGCAGCCGCGCCCGCTCCGCCGCCGCTTCGGCCACCACGGGGCGGGACGGGTTCCAGCCGGCACGGCCAGCGCGGCCAGCGCGGCCGGCGTGCGTGGCCCCATGGGCGGACTCCCCAAGCCCGCGGCGGTCAGCTGCCCGAGCCGGCATGGCTGAAACCCTCAACTCTCCGACCCGCGGGCCTCTGAACCGAAGGCTGCGATCCTCGACCTGCGGACGCCGAGCGCGCCGGCTCCCCGCAGCTTTCATCCCTATTAGTGACAGTTGTCGGCGCCGTGTGGTGGCGAGCGCCGCAGGTCGGGGACGGCCACCCCGGCAGGTCAACGTCGAGATCGGCGATCACCACGTCCACCCGCCGGGTCTCCGGAGTCGCGATGAGAACCGCCGACCGGACCTGGTTCGCCAGTTCGGTCATGGTGGGGCCGTAGCGGCAGACCACCGCGACGACGACTGCGTCCGGTAGAACCCGCACCGCCTCGGCCGGGCGACCGGCCAGCCGGATCACGTCCGGACACGCCCGCACCTGTCGCTCGATCGCGCGCGGGTCGGTCCTCCATCCGCGACCCGCACCCGTGGTGGACCGGGGCCGCGCGCCCGCGGCCGCTCCGGTGGTGTTGATGGCGCCGGTGGTGGTGATGTCGGTGCTCACTGCACTCGGGGGCCCTGTTCCGGCTCCTCATCGCCGATATAGATGTCATCGACCGCGATGTTGACTTCGGTGACCTCCAGGCCGGTCATCTGCTCGATCGAGTCGACGACGTTGCGCCGGACGGCCTGGGAGAGATCGACGATCGAGACCCCGTACTCGCAGACCACATCGAGGTCGACGGCCGCCTGCCGTTCACCGACCTCGACCGCGACCCCCTGCGACACGCTGGGAGTGGTGCCCGGCAGCCGGGATTTGAACGTGCCCATCGCACGGGTTCCGCCGGTTCCGAGGTCGTGCACCCCCGAGACCTCGCGGGTGGCCACCCCGGCGATCTTGCGTACGACCGAGTCCGAGATCGACGTCCGGCCATGGGGCGTCACCAGTTCGGTGGACGTGCGCTTGGCCATCGCTCCCGAGCGCTCGGAGGTGCCGTTACCGCGGCCTTCGTAGCGGTCCCCGCTGCCAGCCGGGGCCCCCTGGGACGCCGACTGCCCGGAATACCCCGACCAGGTCTGCCCGGGTCCCCCACGCGCCGCCGCTTGGTCCTGGGCCGAGTCGGCTGTGGCCTCGGTCCGAGTGCTGGTCGTCATCGCTGCCCCTCCCGCGTCACGGTTCCTCGCGTCCGGCCGACCGGAACACCCGGGCCGACCGCACCTCGCCGGACATCAGGCCGGACCATCGGGCCGGACCATCGGGCGCACACCCGTCGTGGTCTGCGATCACCGGCCATGGCCTGCCATGTCCCGCGAGCTGTGCACCACACGGGTACCCGCCCGGACCGGACTAATACGTCCGCCCGGCACACGGAGCCGATCGGACGCCGCGACCGATAGGTTGAGCGCAAGCCCTGGTGACCACCACCGGCCACGCCGAGCGCGCTCGCCGCGAGCGACGCCTGAGCCAAGGAGCGTCCGCTGCCTCGATCGAATCCGGGTCGACGCACCGCCGAACCCGGTCACGCCCAACCCACCGTCACCGTTCGCGCTCCCGCCAAGGTCAACCTGCACCTCGGAGTGGGCCCACTGCGCGCCGACGGCTACCACGAAGTAACGACGGTCCTGCAGGCCGTCTCTCTCTACGACGAGATCACCGCGACGTCGATCCCGCCGGAGACGCTGGCCGGCCCGGACGGCTCCGGCCCCGTCTTCACCGACGAGGACCCGATCATCGTCACGGTCGGTGTCGCGGGCGAGGGCGCCCGGCCGTCGAGCCCGGCGGGCGCCGACGGCGACGACACGCCGACGGGCGGCGACACGCCAGCCGAGTCGTCGATCTCGGTGGTGCCCACCGGCCGGGACAACCTGGCCGTCCGCGCCGCGTACCTCGTCGCCGAGGCGGCCGGCATCCACGGGGAAGCGGCCCATCTGACCCTGTCGAAGGGCATCCCCGTGGCGGCCGGCATGGCCGGCGGCAGCGCGGACGCGGCCGCGGCCCTGGTCGCCTTCGACGCCCTGTGGGGAGCCGGCCTGGACCGCGCGACCCTGGTGGAGCTGGCCTCCCGGCTGGGCAGCGACGTCCCGTTCCCGCTCGCCGGCGGGACCGCGCTCGGCACCGGCCGCGGCGAGCAGCTGACCGACGTCCTCGGGCGTGGCGAGTACCACTGGGTGTTCGCCCTCGCCGACGGCGGGCTGTCCACCCCCGCTGTCTACGCCGAGTTCGACCGGCTGGCCGAGGGCCGGTTGCAGACCGGCCCGACCCCCGCCGACGCGGTGCTCAGCGCCCTGCGCAGCGGTTCTCCCGAGGAGCTCGGCGCCGCGCTCGTCAACGACCTGCAGCCGGCTGCGCTGCGGCTGCGTCCCTCACTGCGGCGGGTCCTGGAGAGCGGCCTCGAGCTCGGGGCGATCGGCGCGATCGTGAGTGGCTCCGGGCCGACCTGTGCCTTCCTCTCACGGGACGCCGCCGCCAGCGTGTCGCTCGCGGCGAGCCTCGCCGGCATGGGTGTCGCCCGGGCGGTCCGGCGTGCGCAGGGGCCGGTGGCGGGCGCCCAGGTGCTTCCCCCGTCATCCACCTCGGCGTGACGGGGACCCGCGTGCCAGTGACAGGCGTGACGGTCACAGGCGTGACGATGGCGCGGAGGCCGGCGTGAGCGCCGTCGTCGTCTCGCTGGAGACGGTTTCCGCCGCGCACGGCACGCGGGTCCTGCTCGACGGGGTGAGCCTCGGGCTCGGTACCGGGGAGCGGATCGGTGTGGTCGGCCGCAACGGGGCCGGGAAGTCCACCCTGCTGCGCATCCTCTCCGGCGAGGCGCTGCCGGACTCCGGCCGGGTCGTGCACGCCGGTGGCACGCGGATCGGCGCGCTGTCCCAGACCGACGCGCTGCCCGCCGGCACCGTCCGTTCGGCGGTCGTCGGCGACGTGGCCGACCACGTGTGGGCGGCCGACCCCCGGCAGCGGGCGGTGCTCACCGGTCTCGGGCTGCTCGATCGGCTCGACGAGGGCACCGCCACGATGTCCGGCGGTGAACGGCGGCGGGTCGCGCTGGCCCGCCTGCTCGTCCAGGAGCTCGACCTGCTCATCCTGGACGAGCCGACCAACCATCTCGACGTCGAGGGCGTCGCCTGGCTGGCGCGTCACCTCGCCTCCCGGCGGTGTGCCCTGCTCGTCGCCACCCACGACCGCTGGTTCCTCGACGAGGTCTGCGACCGCGTCTGGGAGGTCGTGGACGGGCGGATCGACGCCTACGAAGGCGGCTACTCGGCCTACGTGCTGGCCCGGGCGGAACGCGCCCGGCGGGCCGACGCGACCGAGGCCCGGCGGCAGAACCTGCTCCGCAAGGAGCTGGCCTGGCTGCGCCGTGGCCCGCCGGCCCGGACCAGCAAGCCGCGGTTCCGCATCGACGCCGCCAACGCGCTGATCGCCGACGAGCCACCAGCCCGCGACAGCCTCGCACTGCGCACGTTCGCCGCCGCACGCCTGGGCAAGGACGTCTTCGACGTCGAGGACGCCACGCTGTCCGTCGGTGGCCGTGAGCTGCTGCACGACGTGACCTGGCGGCTCGGGCCCGGCGACCGGATCGGTCTGGTCGGTGTCAACGGCGCCGGCAAGACCTCGCTGCTGCGCCTGCTCACCGGTGCCCTGCGGCCGGACTCCGGGCAGGTCCGGCAGGGCGCCAGCGCGCGCGTCGCGGTCCTGTCCCAGGAGGTGGCCGAGCTGCCGGGCGAGCTGCGGGCGCTGGAGGCGGTCGAGCAGGTCGCCCGTGTCCTCACGCTGGAACGCGGCCGGGAACGGACGGCCGGTCAGATGCTCGAGCAGTTCGGCCTTCCGTCGGGCCGGCAGTGGACCCGGGTACGTGATCTCTCCGGTGGCGAGCGGCGCCGCCTCCAGCTGCTGCGGCTGCTGATGGAGCGGCCGAACGTGCTGCTCCTGGACGAACCCACGAACGATCTCGACACCGACACGCTGACCGCGCTCGAGGACCTGCTGGACTCCTGGCCCGGGACCCTCGTGGTCGTCAGCCACGACCGCTACTTCCTGGAGCGCACCTGCGACGTCGTGATGGCCCTGCTGGGCGACCGGCGGATCACCATGCTGCCGGGCGGGGTCGAGGAGTACCTGGCCAGGAGGGCTGCGGCCGAGGCCTCGGCCGGCCCCCCGGGCCAGCCGCCAAGCGCGGCCGGGACTGTCGGCGGGGGCGCCGTCGGCCGGTCCACCGCCACCGACCGGTCCGCCGGGAACGGGTCCGGGCCGGGACCGGCGCGGGGACCGGGCCCGGGGTGAGCGCACCGGCGGCTCCGGTGATGACCTCCGGCGAGCTGCGGGCGGCCCGCAAGGAGCTGTCCCGGTTGGAGCGAGCCCTGGAGAAGCTCGAGCGCCAGGAATCGGAGCTGCACACCGCGCTGGCCGAGGCCGCCACCGATCACAGGCGCATCCTCGCCCTGAACACCGAGCTGCAGGCCGTCACGGCACAGAAGGACTCCACCGAGGAGCAGTGGCTGACCCTGGCCTCGCGGATCGAGGGCTCCTGACCCGCGAGGCAGCGGCGCCGGGCCGCCCGGCCGACGCGGTCAGACCCGTTTGCCGGCCAGGCGCTCCGGATCAGGCCAGCGGACGTCCCAGACCAGCCGCAGGGTCTCGAGCAGCTTGATGCCGTAGAAGCTGGTGTCGACCTGCCAGGGCCGGACGCCGTGCCGGGCCGAGGTCGGCTCGGCGTGGTGCAGGTTGTGCCAGGACTCGCCCATGGACAGCAGCGCCAGCGGCCACACATTGCCGGAACGGTCCCGCGAGCGGTAGGGCCGCGAGCCCAGGACGTGGCAGATGCTGTTCACCGACCAGGTGACGTGGTGCAGCAATGCCACCCGGACGAGCGAGGCCCAGAAGAAGGCCTGCACAGCCGCTTCGAACGAACCACCCCACAGCCCGCCGACAAGCGGGGGCACCGCGAGGCTGACAAAGGCGCAGAGGGCGAAGGCGTGACTGATCCGAACAATCATCGGGTCGTCCAGAAGGTCTGGAGCATAGCGGCGCTGATCGGTCTGCTCAACGTCGAAAAGCCAGCCGATGTGGGAGTGCCAGAGCCCGCGTGCGAGCGCGACCGGCCCGGTGCCGTAGCGCCACGGCGAGTGCGGGTCGCCGTCGGCATCGCTGAAGGCATGGTGGCGCCGGTGGTCCGCGACCCAGCGGATCACCGGGCCTTCAATAGCCATGTTGCCGGCGATCGCCAGCGCCGCCCGCACCGGCCGGGAGGTCTTGAATCCACGGTGGGTGAAATACCGGTGGAATCCAATCGTGACACCGTGGCCGGTGATCGCGTACATCACTGCCGCCAGCACCACGTCACGCCAGGAGATCCAGCGCCCCCACAACAACGGAACGGCCGCGACAAGCGCGGCGAACGGAACCAGGATCGTGGCCAGCAGCACAGCCTGTTCACCGCGTGCCCGGGCGACCGAGCCCGGCATGGCGCTGTGGCGCTCCTCCGGCGACTCCGACGCAGGTCGGCCGGCACTCGCGGAGCGCTGGTCACCGTCGGCGACAGGCACACCCCGAGGCCTGTTTTCAGTAGTTTTCACCGTGTCGGCAGCGGTCATCGGCTTCATCCCGTCCGTCGCGGTGGGCCGCTCACTGCCGACCCTGTAGTCGCCACGTTAGCCCGCTTGGATGACGGCCGGCCCCATTCACGGCGTCCGCCACGCAAACGGGCCGTGCAACCGGGTACGTGCCGGACCGCGGCGCGGCAGATCGCGTTCTTTACGCGAGCACTGATTCCCCGACCGGTCGGTCCTGACACCCCCCGCAATGTGATCATCACCTTGTGTCCTTAGGGAGCCGGCGGGCGACGTGTAGCCGGCCGGGCACCAGGTGAAGGCGAAGGGCGGCGGGCCACGGGGACAATAACGGGCCGTGGCCGACCGGAGTCGCTGCGGCGACTCCGGCGGCCACGGGGGCGACACTGCAACCGTGCTGCCGCAGCCGCGGCGGCGCGTGGCCGGCGAGACCACACGCACGCACGCCCAGACCCGCGAATATTTCTTCCCATCGCCGCGGCGATGGTAGACTAGCGCCGGAACTGGCCGGCCTTTTCCCAACGGCCCCATTCCTCACGGTCCGCCGTAGTGTAATCGGCAGCACAGGAGATTTTGGTTCTCTTAGTCCACGTTCGAGTCGTGGCGGCGGAGCACGAGGGAAGCAGGGTATTCCGGGCCCACGGGCCACAATATCCCGTCAAACGTATCTCTGTATTCGAATCCCCGATTTCGATATCGTATTCACACGATCCCTGATCTGGCGATGGACCCACTCGACGCTGTTGCCTTTTCCATCTCGCGGCCCACAGTCAGCGACGCCACAGGTCCCAGTCGACGGCGGAAAAGGCTCATTGAACCTTTTCCGTCTCATGGTCACGGTCAGCGACGCCGCGGGTCCCCTGCCGGCGACGGAAAAGGCTCATTGGGTAGAGTGCTGCCCCGGTAGGCTGCCAGTCGATGCCTCACGTTCCGCGAGTGAGCCGGTGCAGGTCGACCGGTTCGGTTCGGCCGTCGGCGAGGCAGGTCAGGCGCAGCCCGGTTCCGTCGAGATTGCGGGAGCTTCTGTGACTCAGCCACGTCCGGCCGCTGTCATCGTCCTCGCGGCGGGCGAAGGCCGGCGAATGCGTTCGAAGCTGCCCAAGGTCCTGCACCGGCTCGCCGGGCGCACCCTGCTCGAGCATGTGCTCCACGCGGCCACGCCGGTCCAGGCCGAACGCACCGTGGTCGTCGTCGGCCACGGGCGGGAGCAGGTCACGGCGATGCTCGCCGACCGCGCGCCGCACGTGATCACCGCGGTGCAGGAGCACCAGGGCGGCACCGGGCACGCCGTGCGAGCCGCGCTCGGCGCACTCGGCGATCTCCCGCCGGACGCACCGGTGATCGTGCTGCCGGGTGACGTGCCGCTCCTGACCCGCGAGGCGGTCACCGGCCTCGTCGAGCATCACCACGAGACGGCGGCCGCGGCGACGATCCTGACGGCCGCGGTCGCGGACCCCACCGGGTACGGCCGGATCGTGCGCGGCCCCGGCGGCCGGGTGCGGGAGATCGTCGAGCAGCGCGACGCGGATGCGGCCACCGCGGCGATCAACGAGATCAACACCGGCGTGTACGTCTTCGACGTCGAACTGCTGCGCGGCGCGCTCAAGCGGCTCACCACCGACAACGCACAGGGCGAGGAGTACCTCACCGACGTGGTCGGCCTACTCGTGGCGGACAGCCAGCCCGTGGCGGCACATGTGCTCGCGGACGCGGCCGAGGCGGGCGGTGTCAACGACCGCCGGCAGCTCGGCGAGGCCGGCCTCGCCCTGCGCGATCGCATCGTCAACGCGGCGATGCTCGCCGGGACCACCGTCGTGGACCCCGCCTCCACCTGGATCGACGCCGACGTCCGGCTGGAGCCCGACACGACGCTCTGGCCGAACACCCATCTGCGCGGGGCCACCAGGGTCGCCGCCGGCGCCGAGATCGGGCCGGACTGCACCCTCATCGACACGGTGGTCGGCGCGGACGCCCGGGTGACCAGTTCGGTGACGGAACGCGCCGAGGTGGGCCCAGGCGCCGTCGTGGGCCCGTTCGCGCACCTGCGCCCCGGCACCCGGCTCGGCCGGAACGGCAAGATCGGCGCCTTCGTCGAGACCAAGGCCGCCGAGATCGGCGCCGAGAGCAAGGTTCCGCACCTCGCCTACGTCGGGGACGCGGTGATCGGCGAACGGAGCAACATCGGCTGCACCACCGTGTTCGTGAACTACGACGGAGTCGCCAAGCATCGGACGGTGATCGGCTCGGACGTCCGCATCGGCAGCGACACGATGCTGGTAGCCCCCGTCACCATCGGCGACGGCGCCTACACCGGTGCCGGCTCCGTCATCCGGGAGGACGTCCCGCCCGGTGCGCTGGCGGTCCGGGAGGGGCGCCAGCGCACGATCGTCGACTGGGTGCTGCGCCGACGTCCCGACAGCCCCGCGGCGCGCGCCGCCGAAGCCGCGAGGAGCGCCGTCCAGCGGCAACCTGAAACGTGAGTTGAAGCACAGCGCAATCCTCGCCCCCTCCATTCGCTGGCATTTGCCCCGTTCCGGGTCGAACGTGGGAGAGGCTTGGTCAAAGTTGTGCCAGTCCAGGGTTTACGGTCGACGTCTGGGGCGCGAAGGGACCGCCCGATCCCGACGCAGCCCCCTTCAGCCCTGCGCGATGCCTGGTCGGAGGGGGTAGATCTGCCCTGACCGCGCGGCGGCGTTGCCCAGGTCCCGGCTCGCGACGGGCACCACCCGACCATGGGTGTGTCGCCCAGCGGCCACCGGACGGTCCCCTGAGGGCGGGCCCGGCCGACATTGCTTCCCCGTCCGCCAGCGCCCCTGCCAGGCCGCCTGCCAGAGGTACGAGCCACCAGCCATGCGCCTTGAGGAGATATCGGTGGGATACCAGACCGAGAACCGTCGGAACCTGATGCTCTTCGCGGGACGTTCCCACCCCGAGCTCGCGGCGGAGGTCGCCCGAGCTCTCGATGTGGAGCCCGTGCCGACGAACGCCTACGAGTTCGCCAGCGGCGAGATCTTCGTCCGCTTCGAGGAGTCCGTCCGCGGCTGCGACGCCTTCGTGCTCCAGTGTCATGGCGCACCGGTGAACACCTGGCTGATGGAGCAGCTGATCATGGTGGACGCGCTCAAGCGCGCGAGCGCCAAACGCATCACCGTCGTCGCCCCGTTCTACCCGTACGCCCGCCAGGACAAGAAGCACCGCGGGCGTGAGCCGATCTCCGCCCGGCTGGTCGCCGACCTGTTCAAGGCCGCCGGCGCGCACCGGCTGATGTCCGTCGACCTGCACACCGCGCAGATCCAGGGCTTCTTCGACGGGCCGGTGGACCACCTGTTCGCGCTGCCGCTGCTGGCGGACTACATCGAGAACAAGCTGGACACCTCGGAGGTCACGGTCGTGGCTCCGGACTCGGGCCGGGTCCGGGTCGCTGAGCGGTGGACCGACCGACTCGGCTGCCCGCTGGCGATCATCCACAAGCGCCGCGACCCGGACGTCCCGAACCAGGTCAAGATGTTCGATGTCGTGGGTGAGGTCGACGGGCGCACCTGCGTGATCGTCGACGACATGATCGACACCGCCGGCACGATCACCAAGGCGGCCGAGTCGCTGAAGGAGCATGGCGCGACCAACGTCATCGCGGCGGCGACCCACGGGGTGCTGTCCGGCCCCGCCGCCGACCGGCTGAAGAACTCCGAGATCAGCGAGGTCGTGCTCACCAACACCCTGCCGCTGCCGAGCGAGGCGCGCATCGACAAGATCACCGAGCTGTCGATCGCGCCGCTGATCGCCGCCGCGATCAAGGCCGTGTTCGAGGACGGATCAGTGACCGGCCTGTTCGGCGGAGACGCCTGACCAGCCGGCTTTCTCCTGTCTTCCACCGCCCCGGTGCCGTACTGATGTCGGCTGCCGGGGCGGTCGGCCGCTGTCCGTAGAATCAGGCAGCATGACGCAGGATCGCCGCCGGGTGTCGCTGACCGGGATCAAACCGACCGGTGAACCCCACCTCGGCAACTACATCGGGGCGATCCGGCCCGCGCTTGAGCTCACGGCGACCTACGAGTCGATCTACTTCATCGCCGACTACCACGCCCTGACCTCGATCAGGGACAGGGCGCAGTTCGCCGCCTACACCCGGTCGGTCGCGGCCACCTGGATCACGCTCGGCCTCGACCCCGAGCAGACGACCTTCTACAAGCAGTCCGACGTCCCGGAGATCTTCGAGCTCACCTGGATCCTGTCCTGCGTCACGGGCAAGGGCCTGATGAACCGGGCTCACGCCTACAAGGCCGCACGCGACCGCAACGCCGAGAGCGGCGCCGCCGACCTGGACGCCGGCGTCAACATGGGGCTGTTCAACTACCCCATCCTGATGGCCGTCGACATCCTCATCATGGGCTCCGACGTGGTCCCCGTGGGGCAGGACCAGGTCCAGCACGTCGAATACGCGGCGGACATCGCGGGCTCGTTCAACCACCTCTTCGGCAGCGAGTACAGCCTGAAGATCCCCACGGCGCTGATCCCGGCCGGCACCGGTGCCCGGACGATGCCCGGCACCGACGGCCGAAAGATGAGCAAGTCCTACGGCAACACGATTCCGCTGTTCGCACCGCCGTCACGGCTGCGCAAGCTGGTCCGCGGGATCGTCAGCGACAGCACCCCCGTCGAGGAGCCGAAGGACCCGGACAGCTCCGCGGCCTTCCAGATCTACGAGAACTTCGCGACGCCGGACGACGTCAAGGACATGCGGGTCCGCCTCGAGCAGGGCGGCACCGGCTGGGGCGAGCTGAAGAACGCCCTGTACGAGACGCTGGAGGCCTGGCTGACCCCGCTGCGGGCGCGGTACGACGAGTTGGTCGCCCCCGGCAGCGAGCTGGACGCGATCCTCGCCGCAGGCGCGGAGAAGGCCCGCGACCGGGCCCGTCCAGTCCTCGCCGGCGCCCGCCGCGCCATCGGCGTCGACAGCTAGCGGAGCGCCGGAAAGCCTGCCGCAAGATCCCAAGTCTCGGACTGCCTCCGCCGCTGCTGCTGCCTCCGCTTCCGCCGCTACCGCTACCGCAACCGCTGCCTCCGCTTCCGCCGCTGCCGCTGCCGCTGCCGCTGCCGCTGAGCAAGACTTGAGGATCTTGGCTGCTAGAACAGCCGAAATCCTCACTTCTTGCGGATTACCAAGCGACCACCCGCCCCGTTTGCACCTATTTGCGCGAATTGCTGGCGCTGCGCGGCGGCGCGGGTTCCCCGGTGAGGCGCTGTACGGCGCGCGGGTTCCCCGGTGGGGCGCGCCGTGCGGCGGGTGGGCACGGACCCGCCAGGTCAATATCGGCGGGCTGGATCCGCCGCTTCTCGGGACGTCGCGGCTCGCTCGAGAGCGACCAGAATCCTCAACTCGTCGGGCCGTCGCTTCGGCCCGCCACTGCGGCCTGGTACGCGACCCGCGCGTAGGCCTCGACGTCGAGAGTCTCGCCACGGGCACCCGGGTCGACACCAGCGGCACGGATGATCTGTTCGGCCCGCTGCGCGGAGCCCGCCCACGACGCCAGCGCCGTCCGCAGCATCTTGCGGCGCTGAGCGAAAGCCGCGTCCACCAGAGCGAAGACCTCGGCCCGGGCGGAGTCGTCTCCCGGCGGGGCGGGGCGTCGGTTGAAGGCGACGAGGGCGGAGTCGACGTTGGGCTGCGGCCAGAACACCGGGCGGGGAACCGCTCCGGCCAGGCGCGCGTCGGCGTACCAGGCGAGCTTCACGCTGGGTACCCCGTAGATCCGCCCGCCCGGCGGGGCGGTGAGCCGCTCGGCGACCTCCGCCTGCACCATGACCAGGCCCCGGCGGATGGTCGGGAACCGCTCGAGCAGGCCGAGCAGAAGCGGCACCGCGACGTTGTAGGGCAGGTTCGCCGCCAGGACCGTCGGCGCGGCGAGCTCCGCGGGCAGGTCCGCGGGCCGCACCCGCAGACCGTCGGCCTCGACGACGTGCAGCCGCTGCGCGAGCGCGGCCGGCAGCCGGGCGGCCGCCGTCTCGGGCAGGGCCGCGGCGAGCAGCGGGTCGACCTCGACCGCGACCACCGCGCCGGCCTGCGCGACCAGGCCGAGCGTGAGCGAACCGAGCCCGGGCCCGACCTCCAGTGCCACGTCGTCCGGGCCGATCTCGGCCAGGCGGACAAGCCTGCGGACGGTGTTCGGGTCGACCAGGAAGTTCTGGCCGCGCCGCTTCGTCGGCCGCAGGTCCAGTGACTGCGCGAGCTCCCGGATGTCGGCCGGCGAGAGCAGCGCTTCGATCTCTACCAGGGTCCGAAGGTCCGTTCCGCGTTGGCCGCGATCGCGGCGGCGAACTCGTCCACCGCCGTGCCGCGCGTCTGCGCGAGCAGCCGCAGGGTCAGCGGGACGAGGTACGGCCCGCCCGGCCGGCCCCGCCACGGGACCGGGGTGAGGTAGGGCGCGTCCGTCTCCACCAGCAGCAGCTCCTGTGGGGCGATCGCGGCGGCCTCGCGCAGCGCCTCGGCGTTCTTGAACGTGACGTTGCCCGCGAAGGACATCACATAGCCGGCGTCGGCGCAGACCTTGGCCATCTCCGCGTCGCCGGAGAAGGCGTGGAACACGACCCGCTCCGGCGCGCCTTCCTCCGCCAGGATGCGCAGTGTGTCCTCGTGCGCCTCGCGATCGTGGATCATCAGTGCCCGGCCGGTGTCCTTGGCGATCGCGATGTGCCGCCGGAAGCTCTCCTGCTGGGCCGCGTGCTGCTCCGGCGGGGTGCGGTAGTAGTCCAGGCCGGTCTCCCCGACCGCGACGACGCCGTCCGCGCGGGCAAGCGCGGTGAGTGCCTCGAACGTGGCCTCGTCGACCCCGGCCGCGGCCTCGTTCGGATGGATCGCGACGGCCGCGCGCACCTCGGGATGGGCGGCCGCGATCTCGGCCTGCCACCGGCTGGTCGGCAGGTCGATGCCGACGGTGACCATCCGGGTGATGCCGACCGCGAGCGCCGCGGCGATGGCCTCGTCGACCGACGCGTCCATCAGATCGAGATGGCAGTGCGCGTCGACCGCGGGCACGGCCAGCGGCTCAGGCGGCGGCGGAGGGTCGCCGACCCGGCCGGAGTTCCTCGCCACCAGGCCGCTCCTCACCGATCGATTCACCCGTCGAATCACTCGTCGACGCCAGGGCGGACGTTGCCACCCCCGGACCAGATCTTAGAGCCTTCTCCATCGTCGGCTCGGACTCGCGGCATCCGGAGGCCGTGGCCCGTGAGATGGAGAAGGCTTTGTAGGACTCCCGCCGGACCGGCCGTGCCCGCAGCCGTGCGATTCTGAAGGAGTGCTTGACCTCACGGGCTTTTTCCAATGACGACAACACTTCCCGTAGCGCTGGTCACGCCGCTGACCGGCCCGGACGCGGCCGGCGGCCTGGCAACGCTGCGGGGTATGACGCTCTGGGCACGTGACGAACGGCTACCACCGCCCTGGGATGAGATCGCCGTCACGGCCTACGACGCCTACCCTGACCCGGTCCGCGCGATGCGCTCGGCGGCGGCCGCCGAACCAGCGGCGATCTTCGGCCCGGTCGGCTCCCGGGCGGCCGCGGCGGCGTTCGGCGCCACCGGCCGGCTCGTGTTCAACGCCGGCGCCGCGTCCACCCGCTTCGTCCGCCAGTCCTTCCCCCACGTGGTGAACGTCGCGGCACCGGCGTCAACCTGGCCACGCGGAGTTCTGGCGGCGATCCGCTCGGTCGACCGGCAGGCCCGCCGGGTCGCGCTGCTGGCCTCCGGCGAGATGGCCGTCGAGCTGACCTCGGTGTGCAAGGCCGCGGCGCGTGCCCAGCGCTTCGAGGTCACCTCCAACGTCTTCCCCGCCGGGCGGGGCGCCACCGCCGCCCGCCCGCTGCCACCGGCGGACGTCCTCATCGTCCACGCGGGTGCCGAGGACGAGCTGGAGATCGCCAACGTCCTGCTGCGTCGCTCGTGGCGAGCCGCGGCGTTCTCCACCGCGGTGAGTGCCGAGGCGACCGCGACGCTGGGCGCGCTGCGGGAGGGCCTGCTGGCCCCGGCGAGCTGGGCCCCGGACGACGTCGCCGAGGCTGGAACCGGGCCGACCGCGCGCCAGTTCTCCGCGGACTTCACCGCGCTGCATCACGTGGCTCCGACGGAGACCGCGGCCTGGGCGTACGTCGCCGGGCTCATTCTCGGCCGCTGCATCCGCCGCTGCGGCGGCATCGGCGACACCGCGCTGCTCGCCGCCGCGCGGGGGCTGGACACGACGACCCTGCTGGGCCGTTTCCGGCTCGACGAGGCGACCGGGCTGCAGGTCGGTCACCAGGTGCCGATCGTCCAGTGGCAGTCCGGCGCGTCCTGGACGGTCTGGCCCCGGGACGCGGCCCGTGCGCCGTTCCATCATCCGCGCTGGAACGCACCACCCCCGGGTGGTCTCCCTGGCGGGCACGACACCCTCAGTGCACGGGGGGCGTCCGGCCCCGCGAGCGGCGCGGGCGGCGCGCCGGGGGCGGATGCGCCGGCCGGCGGGGTTCCTGAGCGGACACTGCCCCTGCCCACGCAGGACACGCAGACCCGGCCGTTCGGCCTCGGCCGGCCGCGTCCCGGCCTGGGCACCGGCGGCTTCGGCACCACGCATCGGCCGAGCTGAGAGAGGGGCCCGGATGTCGGTACCGCCCTCCCCGTCGGCACCGCCCGGCCCGCAGGTTCCGCCCCAGGGCCAGGCCACCGAGGGCGCGGCTGCTCCGGGCCAGTCCGCCTCGGACCAGTCGGCCCCGGACCAGTCGGCCCCGGGCCGATCCGCTCCCGCTCCGGGCCGGGCTCGCGGGCGGCGTCGCGCCGCCACGATCGTCACGCTCGGGGTCGCCAGCCTGCTGTTCCTCGGCGCGACAGTCCGGCTGTTCGTCCTCCCCCGTCGCGACGATCCAGCCCCGGTCGATGCCATCGTCATGTTCGCCGGCAGCCCTGGCCGGTTCGAGCAAGCGGTCAGCCTGGCCCGGGCCGGGTACGCGCCCACCCTCGCGGTCTCGGTGCCCACCGCGGAGGACCCCTGCCCGCCACCGATCCCGAACGTCGAAGTGATCTGCTTCGCGCCGGATCCGCTCACCACGCAGGGCGAATCCCGCTGGACGGCCGACGCGGCCGCCCGGTACGGCTGGCAGTCGATCATCGTGGTCACCTCGACGACCCAGGTGACCCGGGCGCGGCTGCGGCTCGAGCGCTGCTATTCCGGGCAGATCCTGATGAGCCCGGTGCCGCCGCCCCGCCTCATGTGGCCGTACATGATCGCCTATGAGTGGGCCGCGATGGTCAAGGCGCTGGTTCTGCAGCGCGACTGCTGACGCCTGCTGACGCCGGCGCCGCCCCCCGGCGCCGCCGGATGCCCTCAGCAGTCGCGCTGCCAGACGACGGCCTTGACGGTCGCCGCCACCTGGTAGGCGAACAGGTACGGCCAGTCACGCAGCGGGGTCTCGACGACGTCCACGAGGACCTCGCCGTCGTAGCACCGGCCGATGCGCAGCCGGGCTCGGCTGTCCTGGGAACGGTCGGTGACGAACAGGATCGAGTTCCAGCCGCGCTCCCGCGCCAGCCGGCCGGCTTCCTGGGCCTCACCCTGGGTCGTCCTGGGGTCGGGCCAGAAGCAGATGATCTCCACCTCCCGCCCGATCCGAGCCGTGTCCGGGCACCGGTTGGTACCCGGCAGGGAGATGACGACCACCGGAGCGATTCCCGAGCGTGCCAGGTCGATCGTCTTGTCCAGCCGATGCCCGGGGCCCCCGAGCATGAAGATCGCATCCACCGGGCGGGGGTCGTCGATCTTCGGGAACACGATCATCCGTACCGTCGTCAGGACGAGCAGGAGCGCGACACCGAGCACCCCGTAGCGAATCGCCAGCCGCCGCCGCGATCTTCGCTGCTGCTGTGCGTCCACGATCACCACCGTGACGTTAGACGCCACCCAGGGCGCCCGAGCCACGGCGCGGAGTGCTCTCTTTCACGTCAGCCGACTGTTGCCACCCGCCGCTGCCGAACCCCCACGATCTGGGACGCCGCCGGCCGCGCCGCTGCCCGCGCTGTCAGCCCCAGCCGCGCCGTCAGCCACGGAAGGCCGGAGACCACGCCTTGGCCACCAGGATGCGGGCCTTGCCGGAGCCGTCGGCCGGCTCGACCCAGGTGTCGGTGATCGCGGCGTCGCCACCGTCCCGCGGAAGGCCATAGGCGATGGTCTCGTTGTCGTACCAGGCGATCTGGTCGTCGACCGACCGGGTGTCGCTCAGGTGCGTCCGGCGCATCGTCCGCAGATCCAGCACGGTCGCGACCCAGCGGACCGGCCCGTCACCGGCGACCCGTTCCTTGAAGGCCACCCGGGTGCCATCGGGAGACAGGGAGGGGCACTCCACGTTGGTGGTCAGGGTGTGCACCTCGTGGGCCCGCAACGACCCCCGCACCAGGTAGGTCGTCCCCTCCGTGGACAGCGTGGCGTAGAACGTGTCGTCGTCGGCGGCGAAGGTCACTCCCCAGAAGTTCTGGTCCACCGGGTTGATGCGCCTGTCATCCCGGTAGATCGCGAACTGCTCGAGGTTGCCCAGCTCCTTGCGGTTCACCACGTCGTACAGCGTGGTGGTGGTGGAGAAGGCGGGGCCCGCGTACGAGTGGCCGGTCTCGAACACGGTGACCGCGGCCAGCCGCGCGTCCGCCGACAGCCGGGCCCGGCTGGGCACGCCGGTCAGCCGGAAGGAGTGGAGCACGTGGAAGTCGGCGTCGAACAGGAACGCCTGGTAGGTCGTGACGAAGCCCCGGTCCGAGCTCAGGCACAGGCCGATCTCACCGCGGACGTCGACGCGGTCGCAGGACAGTCGCGTCACGGCCGGCACGCCGCCGGGATCGCTCAGCGGAACCATCGACACGAGGCCGTAGGTACTGTCCCGCGCGGTGGACCGGAAGATCACGCGAGGATCACCGCGCAGGGTGGACGGATCAAGCTCCGCGGCCGGGTTGCGCACCGCCTCCGCTCGGTCCGCCTTGAGATCGGCATCCCGGCGCAGCACATGGACGATGTATCCGGAGCCCACCAGCAGGCAGCCGATCAGGATTACCAGGAACGCCGCGACGGCCCCACGCGGACGCGACGACGGTGCGTCCGGCACATCGGACACGTCCGGTGCGTCCGGTGCGCCCGACGGGTCCGGTGCCTCCGACGGGTCGGCGTCGACCACCCCTGCGGCCTCTTTCTCACCCACGACTTTCTCACCCACGGTGACCTCGCTCCTTCACCCGGTTCTGACTCTCGCGGGCCCGGCCGTGCGCCGGCCCCCACCCGCACCACGCAACGCCACGACAGCCAGCATGATCGCGATCAGGCCCGCCAGCACCGCCCAGCGAAAGGCCACATCCGGCCCACGCCACGTCCACAGCGCACCGAAGGCGACAGAGCCCGTGAGCTGGGCGAGCGCAACCCCGGTCTGGACGAGCGCGAGCCCGCCCGTGCGAAGCTCCGCGGGGACCAGCGCACTCGCCGCCGCGGCGAGGACCCCGTCGGTCGCCGCGTAGTAGGCGCCCATCATGACCAGCACCGCGATCAGCCCCAACATCCCCGGCTGGGCGAAACAGAGCACAAGGTAGACACCGCTGAGCGCGAGGTAGCCACCGACGAAGACCCTCCCCCGGCCCACAGCGTCGGCCAGCAGGCCCAGGGGAAGCGCCAGGACCAGGTAGACGCAGTAGACCCCGGCGGCCAGCAGCGGGAAGTAGGCCATGGCGAAATCGAGCCGCTGCTCCAGCCTGAGGTAGACGAACCCGTCGCCGATCGTGCACAGCGCCAGCCCGACTCCGACACAGGCCAGCCGCCGGTAGCCCGGGGCCCGCAGCAGCCCGAGCGTCGCACCGGCCGACGGCGCCC
>NZ_ADGX01000102.1 GCF_000177675.1 Parafrankia sp. EUN1f | reverse complement strand
ATCCACGGGTCGTTGCCGACCAGCAGCTCCTTGCGGGTCGCGTGCGCTGTGACGCCACACGGCCGGGTGTGCGGAACCGCCATCGGGATCGCGTTGAGCCCGACCGACATCTGGACCCCGAGATCCTTCATGATCGCCCGAACGGCGCTGGTGAACCGCTTCCAGTGCAGGTCGGGCTCCGGACCGGAGAGCAGCAGGAAGGGCGTGCCCGCCTCGTCGTGCAGCAGCTCGATGGCCAGCACCGGATCCTCGTAGCTCTCCCAGTGGTCCTCGTAGAAGACCATCGGTGGCCGCCGCGGGCAGCTCGCAGTGCGTCGCCCCGGCGGGGCTCGGGTAGAAGGCGTTGACCGCCCCGTCGTGGATCACGAAGAACGCCAGCCCCACCGGAATCCCCGCCGCGGCCAGCAGCCGCGGGCCGGCAGCGAAACCGGGGGCGAAGCGGTATCGGGTCGGTATCGCGCGGTAGCGCCCGCCGCCGGCTCCGGTGGGGGTGAACAGCAGCCGGCAGCCGGGGCAGGCGCACAGGATGGACCTGGTGGCCAGGTCCGCGACGTGACCGTGACCGTGCTCGTCGGCGACCGCCTCACCGCAGAACTCGCACCGGGTCATGGCACGGCCCGGGTTTGCGACGAGGAAGCGGCGCAGGGTGGGGGCCGTCATGGCGTGCTCGCCCGGTCAGCCGTGCCCGCCGCGCTCACGCCGACGACGGGCAGCAGGGGACGTCCGGCGGCGAGGTCGCCGGCGAGGTGCTGCCCCTCGACGGTGACGCCGACCTCGGGTGCGAGCGCCGCGACGGCGCGTTCGACGGCGGCGATCACCGCGGGGCTGGTCGGCTGCCCGTCGGCCTGGACCGTGACCACCCGGTCGTCGGCCGGGCCGGTGACCGCCAGCACGGGGGTCCGGTCGCCCAGCTGCGCCCGGATCTGGTCGAACGCCTGCTCGACCCGGTCGCGGGTGCTGACGGGATGCAGTCCGTGCATTGCCAGCATGGGGCCCAGGTGCGGGTCCGCCGCGAGCCGTCGGACGGTGTCCGCGTCGGCGATCCGGGTGACGCGGGCGAGGCCGGCACCGTAGAACTCCATCAGTGCTCTGACGATCTCTTCCGCGAGCACCCGCGTCCGGCTGTCGCCAAGCTGCTCCATCCTGGCGAGCAGACCGTCGACGCGGGCCGCGGTGTCACGCGGGTCCGTGCTGTCGCGCGGGTCCGCGGTGGTCACTGTCGCTGTCGCTGTCATCGCGCGCTCATCCGGCCGGGGTGAAGGCGTGCGGGGTGTGCAGCACCTCCAGGGTTCGCCCGGTGCCGGTGTGCATGTGCACGCCGCACGGCAGGCACGGGTCGAAGCTGCGGACCGTGCGCATGATGTCGATCCCCTTGAACGACTCCGGCGGGTTGTTCTCGAAGATCGGCGTGTTCTGCACCGCGTCCTCGTACGGGCCGGGGGTGCCGAACACGTCGCGCACGCTGGCGTTCCACGGCGTCGGCGGGTACGGGTGGTAGTTCGCGATGCGCCCGTCCCGGATGACCATGTGATGGGAGAGCACCCCGCGCACCGCCTCGGTGAAACCGCAGCTCACGGCGTCCTGCGGGACGTCGAACGGCTCCCAGGTCCGGGTGTGGCCCGCGCGGACCTCGGCGAGGGCCTGCTCGACGAAGTAGACCGCGCAGGCCGCCGCGTAGGCCTGGAAGTAGGTGCGTGCCCTGTTGCGCTCCAGGGCGTTGCTCCACCGGGGGATCAGCCACTCGAAGGTCCGCTCACCGACCGTCGCCGACTTCGGCAGGGTGATCTGGACGCTGCTCCCGGTGGCCCGTACGTAGCCGATGTCGACCAGCCCGGACAGCGCCGTGCTCCACAGCCGGGCGATCGGCCCGCCGCCGGTGTCGAGGGGGAGGTGGTCCGTCCCGTCGAACCAGCGCGGGGACATGACCCACGAGTACTTGTCGTCGAAGTCGCGCCGGCCCGGATGGGGGATGGTGTGCTGGTTCCAGGGGTGGTGGCGGTCGACCGGGTTTCCCAGCGGGTCGTTGGTGACGAACATCGGCTTGTCGGCCCAGTCGTCGTAGTACGAGCTGCCCAGCAGGATGCGGATGCCGAGGTTGATGTCGACCAGATCATTGGTGACCAGTCGGCCGTCGATGATCACGCCCGGGGTGACGAACATGTGCCGGCCCCAGTCGGCCATGTTCCGGTAGGTGAAATCACAGTGCGCCGGGTCGTTGAACGAACCCCAGCAGCCGAGCAGCACGCGCCGCCGACCGACCTCCTCGTAGCCCGGCAGGGCCTCGTAGAAGAAGTCGAACAGGTCGTCGTGCATGGGGACGACGCGCTTGAGGAACTCGATATAGCGCATCAGTCGGGTGAGATAGTCGGTGAACAGCTGCACGGACGCGACGGTGCCCACCCCGCCCGGGTAGAGCGTGGACGGATGGACGTGGCGCCCCTCCATCAGACAGAACATCTCCCGGGTGACCCGGCTCATCGCCAGGGCCTCGCGGTAGAACTCTCCCTCGATGGGGTTGAGTGCGTGCATGATGTCGCCGATGGTGCGGTACCCGTGTTGGTCCGCGTTGGGCGACTCGGTGCGCCGGGCCAGCTCCAGCACCTCGGGATTCGTCTCGCCGACCATCTTCTCGCAGTAGTCCACACCGACCAGGTTCTCCTGGTAGATGTTGTGGTCGAACATGTACTCGGCGGCCTCGCCGAGATTGATGATCCATTCCCCGAGGTGCGGCGGCTTCACCCCGTAGGCCATGTTCTGCGCGTAGACGGAACAGGTGGCGTGGTTGTCACCGCAGATCCCGCAGATCCGGCTGGTGATGAAATGCGCGTCCCGTGGGTCCTTGTCCTTCATGAAGATGCTGTAGCCGCGGAAGATCGATGACGTGCTGTGGCATTCCACGACCCGCCGGGCCGGCCAGTCGATCTTCGTGTAGACGCCGAGGCTCCCCACGATTCGGGTGATCGGGTCCCATGACATCTCCAGCAGATGGGGGCCGGCGCCTCGGGCTTCGGTTTCCCTTTGCTCCGAGGTGGTTGTCATTGCAGCACCTTCTCCCGCGAGTCCTCGGCGTGCTGGGGCGCGTGGCCATCCCGGCGCCTCCAGTGCGGTTCGATGTCGGCCTTGCGCGCCGTGATGGCGCGGAGCCTGCGGATGACCGCGCCGTACACGCTGCTGGCCGCTGCCGACACATGGGCGCCGGGCGGTTCGTCCATGAACGGCATGAAGCGGTCCGGGAAACCGGGCATGGTGCACGCGATGCAGATGCCGCCGACGTTCGGGCAGCCGCCGACGCCGTTGATCCAGCCCCGCTTCGGGACGTTGCACTTCACCACCGGCCCCCAGCAGCCGAGCTTCACCAGGCACTGCGGGGTTCCGTATTCGGTGGTGAACTGGCCCTCCTCGTAGTAGCCGGCGCGGTCACACCCCTGGTGCACGGTCGCCTCGAACAGCCAGCGTGGCCGCAGCTGCTCGTCCAGCGGAATCATCGGGGCCTGGCCGCTGGCCTGGTACAGCAGATAGGTGATCGTCTCCGAGAGGTTGTCCGGCTGAACCGGGCAGCCCGGCACGCACACGATCGGAATCTGGGCCTTCGATTTCCAGTCCCAGCCCAGGTAGTCCGGGACCCCCATCGCCCCGGTCGGATTTCCCGCCATGGCGTGGATGCCGCCGTAGGTCGCACAGGTTCCCGCCGCCAGTACGGCGAGCGCCTTGGGAGCCAGCCGGTCGAGCCAGGTACTGGTGGGCATTGGCTGGTGGGTCTGTGGATCGTTACCGAAACCGCTCCAGTAACCCTCACCGGTGATGAGGTCCTCGTTCGGTATGGATCCCTCGACCACCAGAACGAACGGGTCCAGCTCGCCGTGATCGGCCTTGCGGAACCATTCGATGAAGGTGTCGGCGCCCTGCTCGGGGCCGGATTCGAAGTCGATGAGCGGCCAGTGCACGCTGACCTTCGGCAGACCCGGCAGGGCGCCGAGCACGATGTCCTCGATGCTCGGCTGCGTCGCCGCGGTGAGCGAGACGGAGTCCCCGTCGCAGCTCAGACCGGCGTTGATCCAGAGTATGTGGATCGGTTCCTCGACTGTGGACACGACTCTTCCACCCCTTCCGTCGTCGACCGATCACTGATCACTCAGACGACGGCGATCGCCTCCCCGGCGTGCACCAGGACGGTGTCGCCCGCCTGCGCCTCGACCAGCGCGATGCTGATCTCCTCCACCCCGGCCGATGCCCTCGCGACGGCCAGCCCGCCCTCCTCCAGACGGACGATCTCCATCTCGATCGCGTCGTCCGAACAGGTGATGCAGTGGCCCGCCTCGCCGGTGAGATCGCCGGCGGGGTGGCAGGGCGGAGCGCTTGGGCCAGCTATTTCGGCATGGTCCTTGCGGTGCGTGTTCACGGCCTAACGGTACGTCTGTGATGTGAGTGGCACCACCCGACACGTGACGACCTGGGCGATGGCGGGACGGGTAGCGCCGTGGTGAGCATGACTACGACGACCGGGCCTGATGTCCGCCCGGCGCGCCCTACGCTCGGAGACATGGCCTTCGCCTCCTTGCGGGATCTCGTCGCGGCCGGCGGCGTCGCCGTGCTCACCGGCGCGGGGATCTCGACGGGTTCCGGCATCCCGGACTACCGCGGCCCGAACGGATCGCTGCGCCGGCACACCCCGATGACCTACCAGCAGTTCACCGGGGACGCCGAGTCCCGGCGCCGGTACTGGGCCCGCAGCCACGTCGGCTGGCGGCATGTCGCGCTGGCCCGTCCCAACCCGGGCCACCACGCCGTCGCGGCGCTGGAGGCGGCTGGGCTGGTGGACGGCGTCATCACCCAGAACGTCGACGGCCTGCACAGCGCCGCCGGCTCGCGACGGGTGATCGACCTGCACGGCAGCCTGGCGCGGGTCCGCTGCCGCGGCTGCGGGGTCCTCAGCGACCGGGCCGACCTCGACCGCCGGCTACGGCTGAGTAACCCCGGTTTCGACACCAGGGCCGTCGAAGGCCCACCGCTGGGCGCCGAGGTCAACCCGGACGGCGACGCCACGCTCGCCGAGGCCGAGATCGACGGTTTCGCCGTGGTCGGCTGCGTCGACTGCGACGGTGACCTCGAGCCCGACGTCGTGTTCTTCGGCGCGACCGTCCCGCCGGCCCGGCTCACCGCGGCCGTCGACCTGCTCGCGCGGTCCCGCGCGCTGCTGGTGCTCGGATCCTCGCTGGCGGTCATGTCGGGCTACCGGTTCGTGCTGCGGGCGGGGGAGCTGGGCATCCCGGTCGGGATCGTGAACCAGGGGCCCACCCGCGGCGACGCCCGGGCGGCCTTCACGCTGGACGCGCAGCTCAGCACGGTCCTGCCGCGGCTGGCCACCGAGCTCGCCGGCGCGGCGGCGCGATGACCCCCGCCGGTGATCTCACCGTGCGTGTCGCCGGCAGGCAGGACGCGGCCGCGCTGGTCGAGCTGATCGAGTCCGCCTACCGCGGCGAGGGCAGCCGGGTCGGCTGGACCACCGAGGCCGACCTGCTCGACGGCCAGCGCACGGATCTGGAGATGGTTCTGGCGGCGATCGCGCGGCCGGATCTGCGGCTGCTGGCCGCGGTCGACCCGACGGGCGCCATCGTCGCCTGCTGCGAGCTGGAACGCCGACCCGACGGTGCGTACTTCGGGATGTTCGCCGTGCGCCCGGATCTGCAGGGCAGGGGCGTCGGTGACCGGCTGCTCGCCACCGCCGAGGAGTTCGCGCGCCGGCAGTGGCACGCGGCCCGGATGGAGATGCTCGTGATCTCGCTGCGGGACGAGCTGATTGCCTGGTACGAGCGGCGTGGCTATCGGCGCACCTCCCGCCGCGAGCCGTTCCCCTACGGGGACGAGCGGTTCGGCCTGCCACGCCGGACGGATCTCGTCTTCGTCGTCCTCGACAAGGATCTAGCACCCGGCGCCTGAGCTGGCATGGGCCCGGCGTGCCGGCGGCGGTGCTGCCGGCGACGGTGCTACGGGCGGCGGCGAGACGGGCGGTGATGTCCGATCGGTACTGGATGTGTCGGCCAGTCGGATTCTCCGTGAACTGGGAGTGTCTGTGTACTGATCGGGATACTGATCAGGTGTCGCCGGAGGCTTGCCCGGGACGGTGATACAACCCGCCTCACGGTGAGCGGCCGTTCAATGGAGAATGAGGACGTGAGCGTTGCTGATGATCCTCATCTGTCGATGATCCGGACGGTTGTACCGACAACACCAGATGGATGCGCCGAGTGTCTGCGGGTCGGCTCGTCCTGGGTGCATCTGAGGCTGTGTCTCACCTGTGGCAATGTGGGTTGTTGTGACTCCTCGCCGCTGCGCCATGCCCACGCACACGCGCATACGGAGGGCCATCCGGTCGTCCGTTCGTTCCAGCCCGGCGAGCACTGGCGTTGGTGCTACGTGGACGAGGCCTATGTATAGCTGTGTCCGATAGCGTGCCCAAAAGCAGGGCGTCCGATGTTTGGGCATCCGAAATGCCCCGGTGGGTGTCCGGTGGTTCGTGGAACCTCCGCAGGGCCACCGTGGGCCGCGCTGCGCGCGCCACCCCGGGACCGCGGGCACCGGTGGGTGCCGTCGGCCCCGGGGCGGGGCGGGTCGTCGCGCTGGCCACGCAGCACCTCGCGTGGCCTGGCGAGGCGGCCTAGTGGTGCGTGGTGAAGCGGTCGCGGTCGCTGCGTGCACGCCCCTTGGCGCTGGCGGCCCACAACGGGGCGGCGATGGCGACCAGGGCGACCGCGACGCCGACCTGAAGAACGTGGCGAATCCAGTCGATACCCGACGTGTTACGCACCCCGATCGCGCTTGCTATGACATTTCCGACGAGGGCGCCGACGATACCGATGGCCACGGTGAGCCAGAGCGGGATGTCGTACCGGCCGTGCCCGGCCGCGCGTGCGATGAAGCGCGCGATAAGCCCGATGACGAGACCTGCCACTACTATCCACAGAATTTGAAACACGACGCATGGCCCCCTGGGTCGGGTGTTGGATACCCCGGGTCTCCCCTCCGTTCCAGCGTCGCAAACGAGTCGTCGACCAGACGGGATGAATACGGATGTCGTTGATGGCGGAACGCGGTGAGAACGCAACGCCGTTTGACGAGGGCGTTCGGCTGCTGGCACCGGACGGGTCGCTCGTCGATGATCCGCGGTTCGCGGTGCGCGCGGATTCTCGCCAGACGGAGTCGTTTTACCGGGAGATGGTGCGGGCCCGGCGGCTGGACGAGGAGGCGACAGCCCTGCAGCGGCAGGGGGAGCTGGTCCTGTGGATTCCGCTGCGTGGCCAGGAGGCCGCGCAGGTGGGCTCGGCGGCGGCCGCCCGCCCGGGCGACTTCCTGTTCCCCAGCTACCGGGAACACGCGGTGGCCTGGCATCGGGGTATCCCAGCGGTGGAGGTCCTGCGGCTGCTGCGTGGCGTGACGCACGGCGGCTGGGATCCGGAGCTGTACAAGGTGGCCAACTACGTGCTGGTGCTGGCCTCGCAGACGTTGCACGCGGTCGGCTACGGCCTCGGCGTGCGAATCGACGAAGGCGCCGCTCGAGAAGGCGCCGCTCGAGAAGGCGCCGCTGGAGAAGGTACGGCGGTGGGCGACCCGCAGGTGGTGATGGTCTATCTCGGCGACGGTGCGATGAGTCAGGGCGACGCCAACGAGGCCTTCGTCTGGGCGGCCAGTTTCGCGGTACCCGTGGTGTTCTTCTGCCAGAACAACCAGTGGGCGATCTCCACGCCGAGCCGTCGCCAGTCGCCCGTCCCCCTCGCCCGTCGCGCGGAGGGGTTCGGCTTTCCCGGGGTCCGGGTCGACGGCAACGATGTGCTCGCCGTGCATGCGGTGACCAGCTGGGCGCTTGAGCACGCCCGTTCGGGTCAGGGCCCCGTGCTCGTCGAGGCGAACACCTACCGGATGGCACCGCACACGACGTCCGACGACGCGACCAGGTACCAGGAGCCGGCCGAGGTCGCGTGGTGGGGCGCGCGGGACCCGATCGACCGGCTGGAGCGGCTGCTGGCCCACACCCACGAGCCGGCCTGGTTCGCGCAGGTGCGTGCCGAGGCCGACGCCGCCGCCGCGGCGCTGCGCCGACAGTGCCTGGCCCTGCCGGATCCGAGCCCGTGGTCGCTGGTCGATCACGTGCTCGTTGGTGGCTCCTCACTACTGCGGGAGCAGCGAGGGCAGATCTGGGAGGGTTGACGCCGTGATAGATGTCGAAATCCACGCCGGATCCGAATCGTCCGCCGAAGCCGACAGTCCCGCCGGCACCGGCCACAAGATCGCGATTGTGCGCATCGACCGGCCCGATCGGCGCAACGCCCTGGACATCGACCACTGCCAGGGCCTGCGTGACGGCGTGGGGCAGGCGGTGGACTCCGGCGCGCGCGCCATCGTCCTCACCGGTGTCGGCACCAGCTTCTGCGCCGGCGCGGACCTCGACCAGGTGTACGGCGAGGCGTTCACCGAGGCGCTCTACGCGGCACTGCACGCCATCACTGATGCCGCCGTTCCGGTGATCGCGGCCGTCAACGGACCGGCGATCGGCGCCGGTCTGCAGCTTGCCCTCGCCGCCGACCTGCGGGTGGCCGCCGAACGCGCCTCGTTCGCGATTCCGACGGCGCGGCTCGGCCTGGCGGTCGACCCGTGGACGCTCAGTCGCCTCGCCGCGCTCGCCGGTGGCGGGACGGCACGCGCGGTCGTGATCGGCTGCGAGACCGTGGCGGCGCAGCGGGCGATCGACCTCGGCCTGGTGCAGCGCTCCGGTGACCTCGCCGTCGCCGTCGCCTGGGCCCGGGAGCTGGCCGGGCTCGCGCCGCTGACGCTCGCATACTCGAAGCGGGCCTTCAACGAGGCCGTCGACCTGGCCGCGCGGCCGTCGGCGGCCGTGACCGCCGCCTATGAGGCATGCTGGGCCAGCGACGACGCCCAGGAAGGCCGCCGGGCGCGAGCCGAGAAGCGCCCCCCGATCTTCCAGGGCAAATAGGGCCGCGGCCCGACGACGGGGCGGGTGCGTCCGGACGCAGGGAACACCGGACGCAGGGAACACCGGACGTGGGGACGAAGGCGGAACGTCATGGCAGCGCAGGCAGCGGAAGCGAAGTTCGAGTCACGTAACCCGGCGACCGACGAGGTCGTCGGAACCTTCGCGGTGATGTCCGCCGACGAGGTGGGCGCCGCCGTCCGGTCGGCGCGGTCTGCGCGGTCGGCGTGGCAGGCGGTCGGCTTCGCCGGCCGGCGGGCCGCCCTGCTGCGCTGGGCGGCCTGGCTGGCCGCCCATGAGCATGAGATCGTCGACCTCGTTCACGCCGAGAACGGCAAGCCGGCGATCGCCGCCCGCCTCGAGCTCCTGCTGACCTGCGAACACATCCGCTGGGCGGCGCGCAACGCCCGCCCGGTGCTGCGCGAGCGCCGGGTCCGCACCACCGCGCTGATGATCGACTACGCCGCGCGGGTCGGCTACCAGCCCTACGGCGTGGTCGGGGTGATCGGGCCGTGGAACTACCCGCTGCTGACCCCGACCGGTTCCCTCGCCTACGCGCTCGCCGCGGGCAACACGGTCGTGTTCAAGCCCAGCGAGCTGACATCGGCGCTGGGCCTGCTCCTCGTCGAGGGCTTCACCGCGGCCAACCCGGATCTGCCCGAGGGAGTCCTCGTCGCGGTGACCGGCGGTGGCGACACCGGGACGGCCCTGTGCCGGGCCGGTGTCGACAAGATCGCCTTCACCGGGTCGGGAGCGACGGCCAGGAAGGTGCTGGCCACCTGCGCCGCGACCCTCACCCCGGTGGTCGCCGAGTGCGGCGGCAAGGACGCGGCGATCGTGGCCGAGGACGCCGACATCGCCGCCGCGGCGAGGATGGTGGCCTGGGGTGCGGCCTCGAACGCCGGGCAGACCTGCGCCGGGGTCGAACGTGTCTATGTCGTGGCCGGTGTGCGCGACGCCTTCCTCACCGAGCTGCGCAGACAGCTCGCCGACGTCCGGCCCGGGTCCGACCCGCAGGCCGCCTACGGCCCGATGACGATGCCGGGCCAGGTCGACGTCGTCCGCAGGCATGTCGCGGACGCGCTCGCCCGCGGCGGGTCGACCCTGCTCGGCGGGCCACAGGCGGTGCGCGGCCGGTTCGTCGATCCGATCGTGCTGGTCGACGTGCCCGAGGACAGCGCGGCGGTGCAGGAGGAGACGTTCGGCCCGACGATGACCGTGCGGACCGTCGGCGACGTCGACGAGGCGATCGCCCTGGCCAACGACAGCCGCTACGGACTGGGCGCGGCCGTCTTCTCCCGGTCCCGGGGCGAGGAGATCGCCGGTCGCCTCGACGCGGGCATGGTGTCGGTGAACTCGGTGTTGTCCTTCGCCGCGATCCCCACCCTCCCGTTCGGCGGGCGCGGGGAGAGCGGGTTCGGGCGGATCCACGGGGCTGACGGCCTGCGCGAGTTCGCCCGGCCCCGATCGGTCGCCGCCCGCCGCCCGGGCGTCCGGGGCCTCGACGTCACCCGGTTCGACCCGTATCCGGGGACGTCCACCGTGCTGAGGGCGGCACTGCGGGTGCGTCACCGCGGTGCGCCCACGACCGGCAACGCTACGGGGACGACGATGCACGGTGCGAACGGGACGACGGCCGGCAGCGCGAACGGGACGGCGGCCGGAGGCCCGGCTGGCACGACGACCGGCGGTGTGGCGGGCCGGCTGCTCAGGCGGGTGCGAGCAGCCAGGCTATGAGCTCGGCGGCGACCGGGCCCGCGGTGCCGCCCAGGGCGGGCGGGAACCCGAGCGTGTCGCGCAGCCCCGCCAGGACCGGCTCGCTGACCGCCTTCCCCTGCACCGCGAGCACCAGCGCGGCCCGCTGACGGTCATCCAGCACGGCGAGCGCCGGTGCGACGCCGGGCCGGCTCAGCAGCTGGCGGGCCACGTCGTTGTCGACGACCACCTCGCCTGCCGACAGGCGCGTCAGCACCGACCGCAGCTGGTCGCGGTCCGTGATCGTCGACTTCAGGACGTAGCCTACGCCGCACGGTGAGTCGCGCAGCAGGTCTGCCGCGTACGGCGCCTCGTCGTCGGCGGAGAAGACCAGGACCGCCGTGGCCGGGCGCAGCGCCTTGATCTGCCGCGCGGCACGCAGGCCCTCATCGGTGAGGGTCGGCGGCATCCGCATGTCGACCAGGGCGACGTCCACCGGCTCGGTGACGGGGGCGTCCGTGACGACGTCGACGAGGTCGTGACCGCGGCCGACGACCGCGACGACCTGCGCGCCGACACTGGCCACGAGCGCACGCAGCCCCGCGCGCAGATGCGGGCTGTCATCCGCGATCGCTACCCGCACCGGACCGTCATCCAGCTGGTCGTTGCACCGCTGGCGCTGACGCGGCAGCGCTTGAGGCCGAAGGGCATCGGTCAGGTCTACCGGACTCGTCCCGGTGCGGCTACCGGCCCTACCCCGGAACGTCCGGGGGTTATCCCGGTGTGATCGGGACCGTGAGCCTTTTCGATCTCACGGTGCACGGTCAGGGTGCCGCAGGTCGGAGTCGACGATGGAAAAGGTTCAGTGAGCAACGGCGTGAGAAGATCCGGTGTGCGTGTTGCGATCGCGGAGGACAGTGGGCTCATCAGAGAGGCACTCGGTGTTCTGCTCACGACGATCGGCGTCCAGGTCACGGCGTCGGTGCCGACCGGCACCGAACTGCTGGCAGCGGTGCGCGAGGCTCCTCCCGACGTCGCGATCGTGGACATGCGGATGCCGCCCACCCGGACCAACGAAGGGCTGCTGACCGCCCGGGCGTTGCGCGACGCGCACCCGTCGATGGGCATTCTCGTCGTCACCGCCCACGACGACGACCCGTTCGCGGCCGACCTCTTCGCCGGCGGTGCCGACGGTATCGGCTACATGCGCAAGGACAACATCACCAACCGGCAGGCGCTGCGGGACGCGCTCGAGCGCCTGCGGGACGGGCAGCCCGTCATCGACTCGCACATCGCCGCGCGCCTGCTCGCCGGCTACCCGCAGTCGCACCGCCTGCGCGGGCTGTCCGACCGCGAACGGCGAATCCTCGAACTGATGGCGCAGGGGCTGTCGAACAGCGGGATCTCCCAGCAGGTGCACCTGAGCCCGAAGACGGTCGAGTCCCACATCGCCAGCATCTTCACCAAGCTCGGCCTGCGGATGGAGCCCACCGAGAACAGGCGCGTGCTCGCGGTGCTCGCCTGGCTGGAGGCCGCACGGCACAGCTGAGCGGCACAGCTGAGCGGCACAGCTGAGCGGCGCCCGGCTGCGCGCGGCACCCAGCTGTGTTTGCCTGGGGTCAAGTAGCGTCTGTCTGGCGCCGGATGGCGCCCGGGTGGTGGCGAGCAGCGTCCGGGCGGCGTCGGGCGGCGTCGGGCCTGCGCCGGGGAGCGCCTGCCGGGCACCTTGTCACGACAATGTGATGGTGTTCGGAACGCCCCGGCTCGGCGGGCCCGACGGCTTACACTTCAGATGATCTTCTGTTTGCCGTGTCAGCGGGGAGGTGCTGTGAGCGGTTCGGAAGCCTTGAGTCGCGTCATCACGTTCTGTGGCAAGTGCAGCTGTGGCTGCCCGGAGCTCTATATCGATCATGAGGCTGAGGCCACCCGGCGGGTTGTGCTCACGGACGACTTCGGCCAGCGGATCCAGATGAGCATCGAGCAGCTCGAAGTCATCGTCGACGAGGCCCGCGCGGGCCGGATCACCTCCCTGGTGGCGGCCGAAATCGCCGCTGGAGGGTGACCGGTCATCCTCATTCCGTAGCGGCTGAGCTCGGTCCGTTGCCGGGGCCGGTCACCGCCGTGGCTGCCGCGGCTGCCGCGGCGGTGGCGGCGGTTCACCTCGTGCGGCTGTGCGGGCTGCTTCGCTCCACCCCGGCCGGGCGCCTTACACTCGGTCACCCGGTGGCCGGTCCTCCGGCGGCGGGCCACCCGGTGGCTGGTCATACAGTCGCCGACGGCTGGATCGAAGTCGCCCACGTGCTGGTCGCGGCGGGGATGGCGGTGATGTTCGTCGGCCCGCCGCGGTTCATCGGCTCGTGGCCGTTCTTCACCGTGTACCTGGCACTCGCGCTCGTCATGCTGGCGATGGTGGTGCTGCATCCCCACTGCGGGACGCCCGGAGTCTGGTCATGCTGCGCCATGGTCGTCGTCGAGTCGGCGGCGATGGCGTGCATGTCGGGCGCGGTGGGTTTCGCGGGCTGGCCGCTGCGCACCGACGGTGCCCTCGGCGCCTGGTGCGTCGCCGTCTTCGCCGGAGCCTGCCTGGTGGCGCTGGTGGGCCTGCCCGCCCGCTGGGCGGCGCGGACATCCGCCCGCAGGATCACCGCCTGGCTGGTCAGGGCGTTCCCGGATCCGGTCGTTCCGCGTGGCACCAGGCTGGTCATGTCGGGCGGGATGGTGCTGATGTTCCTCGGGCACGTCTGACCGCGATGTTGCGATCCGCGATGTTCCGATAGCGCGCGAATCGACTTCCTGGCGGGCGGAGCGCGCCGCGAGCGCCTATGGTCACCCGGTTGGCGGAAACGAGGCCAAGGGGGCGACCTCATGCGGCGCATCGTGCTCATCTTCGTGCTGACCTTCACCGCAGTGCTGACCGCGACGGCCGTGACGGCCGTGACGGCTTCGGCGAGTCTCGCCGCACCGGCGAGCACACCAGCATCCACACCGGTCGCCGCGACACCGGCCGCACCGGCCGGTGCGTTGACACCCGCGCAGGCGGTGCGGCTGGTGCGGGAACGCGGCTACACGCCGATGGGGAGCAGCAGCTACGAACCCTCGTGGGCGCTGAGCGCGATCGTGGGGCGGTTGACGTCATCCGTGGACGGACATCCGCAGCAGGCGTTCTTCTTCAACCAAGGCCGGTTCGTCGGAACCGACACCGTCGCGAGTGCGAACGTGCGGTGGGTGTGGTCCACGAGCGACACCGTGGCGCTTCAGTACGACCTGTACCGCCCTGATGATCCGATGTGCTGCCCGTCGGCGGGGGCGGCCACGGTGCGCTTCCGGTGGAACGGCACCGCGGTGCAGGCGCTCGACCCGATCCCGACCAACGACTGGTCCGCCCCGTCGAGCCGCCGCTGAACCAGCCATGTTCTACGTCCTGTAGAAAAGACGTCATGGGCGTCGTCTACAACATCGTTGTTGTGTTTCACCTGGTCGGGATGGCCATGATTGTCGGAGGGTGGCTCGCGCAGATCCGCTCGCCGCATCCGGTCATCACGCCCGGCATCCTGCACGGCGCCCTCGTCCAGATCGTCACGGGCATGATCCTGGTGGGGCTGGCGTCCAGCGGGGCGGTGGACCGGGACGTGGACAATGCCAAGATCGCGGTCAAGCTCGTCGTCGCGGCGGCCGTCGCCGGCGTCGCCGTCGTGGGCAACGCCCGTGGCCGCGAGGCGCCGGCGGCCCTGGCTCACGCCGCGGGTGGGCTCGGGGTGGCCAACGTGGCGATCGCGGTGCTGTGGTGACAATGGCAGCCGGGCGGGCCTTCACGGCCCGCGGGTGATCGCGAGCTGCGGGCCGTGGGCTGCGGGCCGTGGGCTGCGGGCTGCGGGGCGCCGGGCGTCGGCGAGATGGCCGACGCCCGGCGCCGCGTGCGGGAGCCGGTGGGGGCGCCGAGTCAGTGCCCTTCCGGTGCCTCGACCAGCTCGGTGAGCACACCGCCGACACCCTTCGGGTGCATGAAGGCGATGCGGCTGCCGGCGGTGCCGTGCACGGGCGTCTTGTTGACCAGGTCGAAGCCGGCGACGGTGAGCGCGGCCAGCGCGGAGTCGATGTCACCCACGCCGTAGGCGATGTGGTGGATGCCCGGCCCCTTCTTGGCCAGGAACTTGCCGACCGGGGTGTCCTCGCGGATCGGCTCCAGCAGCTGGACGTAGGAACCGCCGGTGTCGCCCTTGTGGACCAGCAGCATGGCCTCGCGCACGCCCTGCGCCTCGTTGGTCTCCTGATGCGCGACCGTCAGGCCGAAT
Organism: Parafrankia sp. EUN1f; assembly: GCF_000177675.1. Lineage (GTDB taxonomy): Bacteria > Actinomycetota > Actinomycetes > Frankiales > Frankiaceae > Parafrankia. Next base: position 15,801 of record NZ_ADGX01000102.1, on the reverse strand, counting down.
GCGGCCTCGTAGCGGGGAATGGCCTCCTCCAGCGAGGCCACGGCGATCCCGACATGGTCGATCCTGGTCAGCACAACATCGCTCCTGGTCGTAGGACGGTCGGCCCGTGGCGGCGTCCGGCCCGGGCCCAGCCTCCGAGACTGCCCGGATACGGCGTTGCGGTCCACTGAATCCTGTACGCCGTGTCCCGGTCACCATCGACCTGTGGCGCGCGTCACCCCGGGCTTCCTCGGCGTTTCACCACGAGTAGCGCGGGAAGGTCCCAGTCGCCGCAGTCGGTATGAAATCCCCGCTTGAATCCTTAAGAAGATCTGTGCCGTCTACAGCGAATCGGGTAAGACGTGTAACGGTGGCTGGAGCCTGGCTGGATCGCATTTCTTCCGAGCTGATTCCCAGGGGTGCGGGTTATCGCCCGGAGACGCGGCGTCCCCGCCGTGACGCCTCTGGATTTCCAGGGGCCCGCGGCGGGGACGGTGCATCGAGTCGATCGGTGATTCCGATCAGCTGACGAGGGTCAGCTGATCGACCAGTCGCTCGCTCAGGTATTCGGTTGTGCGGCCGATCAGCCGAACAGGGCCTTGTGGGTGAGCGGGCCGATGACGCCGTCGGGCACCAGGCCGTGCTTCTTCTGGAAGTCGATGACCATGTGGTTGGTCTGCGGTCCGAAGTAGCCGTCGACGACGATCGGGTAACCGAGCTTACGCAGCTGGTCCTGCACCAGGGAGACATCCCAGCGGGGGCCGGACACGCCCAGCCGCATGTAGCCCGAGTCGACGGTGCGGTTGGCGCTGGTGGACGGCGCGGTGGACACCGTGGTGCTCACCGAGTTGCCCACGGCCGCGGCGGCAGCCGCTCCACGGGGCAGGAACTTCGCGTACATGCCGGTGGTGTAGGCGCTCCACGCGGTGATGCCCTGGCTCTGGCAGACCTGGCGCGCGGCCCAGGCGTTGACGTTCGGGTCGTAGAGGTCGCGGTTTCCGACCCAGCCGGCGTGCGCACGCATGTTGATCTGCCACAGGCCGCGGGAGTCCTCGCCGACGGAGGCGTGGGCGGTGGTGTTGCCGCCCGACTCGGCGAGGGCGACGGCGACCCAGGTGCTCAGCGGAATTCCGCGGCAGGAGTTCAGGCCGGCGTTCTTCGCTACTTGGGCGATGGTCGTGTCCGAGACCACGGCCGCGCTGGCGGGGCCCGCGGTGAAGAGCAGGCCGGCGGATGCCCCGATGACGCTGGCGGCGGCAACAGCAGCGGAGCGCCCACGACCTCGGCTGCGGACGCGCGGGGGCTTGCGGTGCTTTCCGATCGACATCTAGATATCTCTTTCTACGTTGAAGAGCAGGCGGGCAGGGCGTCTTCAGGCGCCAACGATCCGTACACGGATCAATGAGTCGCGACGAAATGGGGTCGCGAAAGGCGCGCGAGCGGACGCGCGTTCTGCTATCGGCGTGAAATTTGTCCGGGCCCGACTGGGCCCAAGATCTCCGGTGTCAACCCCGGGTTACGGACGCGGCGTTACCGCGGCGGCGTTCCGAGGGACGGATGCAGTCCCGGCTGCTATTCCAAGCATGCGTACACGCAGATCCTTCCCGTACGCCTGCGAGGTTAGCTGTCGGGTTCGGGCCGGGAAGCCCGGTCGGCGCGCGCTGCGCGGCGACTTCACCCCGAGGACGGCCGCCTGGGTGCGGTGGCCATCCGGAGGAACCTGGTTCCCCCGCTTCTGCCCTGATGGTCACTAGGAGGGGACGACGGGCCTAGGGCAGAACTCGGCGTACGACCCGTCGCTTGTTTCGTGCCAACACACCGTAACGAACTACTAAGGGTAGTCGCAAGTGCTAGTTTTTGCCCTTTTGTGGCGCTACCTAGTCACGATGCGTACAACAGGTTGGTGTATGCGCACTGTACGCGACGAAACGGGGGAGAGGTCCACCGAGTACCGCCAGTGCCGCCGATGTGGTGTATGCGGGGTTCTGTCGATTGGTGGAGACGCGCGCGGTGACCGGGTCGTCCGAGGAGAGTGGTGACCGATCCGCAGCGATCTCTGGCAGGCCTGTCGGCTCACGTTCGCCGAATCGGCTGTGATGTGCGTAGCATCTCGCGCCGGGCCAGACGTCGACGCTGTGCGTCGATCTCGGGGGCGATCCCACGCCCTTCGTCATCCCGCGGTGCGGGCCACCGCTGACCTGTATCGGCGACTCCGACCGGACCCCACCCCGTCCCCGCGTTCACCTCGGGGTCCTCGCCGACGTCCTGGGGTGACTGGCGGGGCGGTTCCGCGGAACCGCCCCGTACGTCGCGGGCGAGCTGGAGGGGCCGGCGCTCTCCCGTCGGACCGCGCCGTCGTCAGGGACAGGCTCGCCCGGCCAGTGGACCGAGCGAGCCCGAGCGGACGTGCGGTGTGATCAGACCCAGCCGGACATCGGGTAGGCCGTCATCAGGTCGCGCACCTCGCCGGCGATGCGGCTGATGGTGGTCTCGTCGTCGTCGCCCGCGGCCTTCACGGCCTCGTCGATCCAGGCCGCCAGGGTCGGCATCTGCTCCGGCTGCAGTCCGCGGGTGGTGATCGCGGCCGTGCCGAGCCGGACGCCGGACGGGTCGAACGGCTTGCGCGGGTCGAACGGAACGGTGTTGTAGTTGAGCTCGATGCCGGCCCGGTCCAGCGCCTTCGCGGCCGGCTTGCCGGCGACGCCACGGCTGGTCAGGTCGATCAGGATCAGGTGGTTGTCGGTGCCGCCGGTGACGAGGTCGAAGCCGCGGGCGGACAGCGCCTCGGCGAGCGCCTTCGCGTTTGCGACGACGCGGTGGGCGTACTCGCGGAAGTCCGGGGTGGTGGCTTCGCGCAGCGCGACCGCGATGGCGGCGGTCGTGTGGTTGTGCGGGCCGCCCTGCAGGCCGGGGAACACCGCCTTGTCGAGGGCGGACGCGTGCGCCGCATCCGACATGATCATCGCGCCGCGGGGCCCGCGCAGGGTCTTGTGCGTGGTGGTGGTGATGACCGGCGCGTGGCCCACGGGCGAGGGGTGGGCGCCACCGGCGATCAGGCCGGCGATGTGGGAGATGTCCGCCACGAGCACGGCGTCGATCTCGCCCGCGATCGCCGCGAAGGCGGGGAAGTCGATGGTGCGGGGGATCGCGGTCCCACCACAGAAGATCACCTTCGGCCGGTGCTGGAGCGCGAGGTCACGCACCTCGTCGAGGTCGACCCGCCCGGTGTCCTGGCGTACTCCGTACCGGACTCCCTGGAACCAGCGGCCGGTGGCCGACACCGTCCAGCCGTGGGTCAGGTGGCCACCCGAGGGCAGGCCCATGCCCATCACGGCGTCGCCCGGCTGCAGGAACGCCAGGTAGACAGCCAGGTTGGCGGGCGAGCCGGAGTACGGCTGGACGTTCGCGTGCTCGACGCCGAACACCGCCTTCGCCCGGTCGATCGCCAGGGTCTCGACCGGGTCGATGAACTGCTGGCCCTCGTAGTAGCGCTTGCCGGCGTAGCCCTCGGAGTACTTGTTCGTCAGGACGGAGCCGGAGGCCTCGAGGACGGCGGTGGAGACGTAGTTCTCGGAGGCGATCAGCCGGATCTTCTCGAACTGGCGCTGGGCCTCGGACTCGACCAGGCCGGCGATCTCGGGGTCGCTGGCCGCCAGGTGCGTCATCGCGGGCTCGTGCATGTGGACCTCCAACGGGCATGCGGCGGACGTCGGAGTGCCCAGGCGCGCGGCACCGCCAGCAGATTCGTCGCTCCCCGGTGGTCACTTCCACCCGAGCACGCCAGTCACGACTGTTGCTCTGCATCGTAGTGGGCACGGCCTTGCCGCCCCGGAGGCCTGGACAGTGGATCGCCGTCACCAGGCGCCGGCACACCGCCACACCGGAACGCCTGCCGCCAGGTCACGCCCGATGCTCGTCGTGCTCTGCGGCGCACTGACCGCTCAGCGCCCGTCGGGCCTGGTCAGGCCGAAGCGGTGGCTCGGGCAGCGGGTGGGCGGCCTCGGCGCGCAGGCCGTCCAGCATGATCGCGAGATGGCGTCGCCAGGCGCCGGGCGCGACGGCCGCGGTCGCCTCGACGGTGCGGGCGTGGCCCCACAGCACGAAGGCCATGTCCTCCAGGATGATGTCGGCGCGCAGGACCGCGGCCTCCTGGGCCCGCACGATGACCTGCTGCATCAGCTCATAGCCGCGGGCCCGGGCCTGCTCGGCGGCGCCGCGCAGCGGCAGTGCCCGGGACACGACGTCGTTGTAGCCGAGGTCGGCGGCCTGCAGCTCGCAGGTCTGTTCGAGCAGGAGGACGAGCGCCTGCCACGGGTCGTCCATGCCGAGCGCCACTTCGGCGATGCGCACACTCGCCGCGACCCGGTCGGCGAACACGGCGTCGACGAGGTGGCCGCGGGTCGGGAACCGGTTGTACAGCGTGCCGATGCTCACCCGGGCGTTCACCGCTCGGCGCGCAAACCAGCAGAGCCGGCGCGCCAACGAGCTGCTCGGCCTGATGTTGCGTGAGCGCCCGGCGGGTCGCATCCGCCACGTCCTTTACAACCCCGGATTCGTGCGCACCAGCCACGCGGGCGCGCTGAGCCGGCCGGCGCGGGCACTGGTGTCGGCGCTGGCCGCAGTCGCCGCCACCCCGGTCGACCGGGCGGTCGAACCGATCGTCGAGCTGATCGATCAGCCGCCGCAGTGCCAGGTGTCGGCCTACCGGCGCCGGCATCGGCTGCGGCTGAGCGCGGGAGCCGCCGACCTCGCCGACGCGGAACGGCTACGGAAAGTCACCGAGAGCCTGTAGTTACTCCCTGTCGCGCATTGCGATTCTCCTGGCCGTCGTTGTGACTGCCTGTCGACGAGGGTGGCAGGGCTCCGATAGGGGGCGCCTACGAGTTGTGTTGAAGTGGTCACCCTTAGGTCGTCTGCGGGCTGTGAAATAGATCGCTCAGTTGTAGTGATTGACGTTTTGCCTGCTCATCGGGCATTCTTCACCCATGCGGTGGACATACACCGGCGTGGCGCGCCGCTACGTCGACCTCGTGCGGATCGCCAGCGCCCTCTGTCGCTAGTCGTCGACGGCGTCCGGTGCCACGCTCCGTGGCGCCCCGCCAGGTGTGCCTGGTCCTCTCCACCGGGTCCGGGTTGATGTAGGTAGCCACCGTCCGTCACCGGTGGACAGGTCGGGCACCCGCGCCCGTGCCAGTTGTACATCCGCTCCCGGGATGCCTGCTGCCGGTATTTCGTCTGCTGCTGGCATTGTCGTCCGCCCCCCGCCGGTGGACGTCGCTCCACCGCCTCCGTTCCGTGTCCCTCGTCCGCCGCGGCGTCGTCAGACGCCTGTGCTGCCCTGCCCGCGTCCTGCCTGACAACGACCCGTGCCCTGCCACCGCCGGGTCGTTTCTTCGGCGCGCCCGTAACCGACCGGTATCCGTGCCGGTCGGCACCCTGCCATGCCTGACTTCTTCGCTGCACGCCTGACTTTTCTTATGCCTGAGAGGACCAACCCGTGAGTACCCCGAGGACGACCTTCCTGAGTTCTGCCTCGTCACCTGAGCCGGCGGCGCCGGTGATGGGGCGACGTGGGTTCCTGCGCCTGGGGGCGCTGGCCGGAGGCTCGATCCTGCTGGCGGCGTGCGGGGGCGGCGGTGACTCGGCCTCGGGTGGCAGCACCACCGGGGGCACGCTGCGCTGGGGCTGGGCGCTGGTCACCTCCTGGGACCCGATCACCTCGTCGGCCGGGTGGGACGTCCACGCTCTCTCGCTCGTCTACGCGGGCCTGACGAAGCTCGACGAGAAGGCGAACCCGGTGCCCGCGCTCGCCAGCTCCTGGGAGTACAGCGCCGACGGCACGTCGGTCACCTTCCACCTGCGCTCCGGGCTCACGTTCAGCGACGGCACCGCCGTGGACGCCACCGCGGTCAAGAAGAGCCTCGAGCGTGGCCGGGACTCGAAGAACTCGTTGGTGGCCGCCCAGCTCGCCAGCCTCAAGGAGGTCGTGGCGGTCGACGCGACAACCGTCCGCATCGACCTGAAGAACACCGACTACCAGCTGCCGGCCATCCTCGCGGGCAAGACCGGCATGATCGTCAGCCCGAAGGCCGTCGAGACCGACGAGAAGGGGCTGGCCACGAAGCCGGTCGGCGCCGGTCCGTTCCAGCTGAACTCCTACGTGCCCAACGACAGCGCGAAGCTGACGCGCTTCGCCGGCTACTGGGACGCCGCCAACATCAAGCCGGACAACTTCGAGCTCTACCCGGCGCCCGAGGCCGCCACCGCCCTCGCGTCGCTCCAGTCGGGCCGCCTCGACGTCGCCATGATTCCCGCGTCGCAGCTCAACGCGGTCAAGGCCGCCGGTTTCGAGGTGCAGATCATCCCGTCGCTGGTCACCAGTGTGCTCGACGTCAACAACACCGTGGCGCCGTTCGACAACCCCAAGGTGGTCCAGGCGATCAAGCACGCGGTCGACCGGAAGGCCCTGGTGGACACCGTCAACTTCGGTGTCGGCGAGGTCAACTACCAGCCGTTCCCCAAGGGGCACGCCGGGCACAACGCCGCCCTGGAGAACGCCTACCCCTTCGACGTGGCCAAGGCCAAGAAGCTGCTCGCCGAGGCCGGGCACCCGGACGGCATCGACGTCACCCTCACCACCACGGCCGCCGAGGGGCTGCCCGAGCAGGTCCAGGCGCAGCTCGCCAAGGCCGGGATCCGGGTCAAGCTGGAGGTCATCCCGCAGGCCCAGGCGACCCAGCAGGTCTACATCCAGCGGGCGAAGCCGTTCTTCACCGACCAGTTCGCCGGGCGGGAGAGCCCCGTGCAGGCCTTCCAGGTGCTTTTCGGTGAGCAGGGTCTGATGAACCCGGGCCGGACCAACCCGCCGGCGCTCAAGGAGGCCGTCGCGAAGATCACCGCGACGCCGCTGGACGACCCGAACTACGCGTCCGTCGTGCAGGCGGCAACGAAGATCGCTGTGGAGACCATGCCCAACGTCTTCCTCTTCAGCAACCCGCGGATCCTGGCCCGTCGCACGAACGTGTCGCAGCTCGGCAGCTACCTGATGGCGCAGCGGTTCGAGGGCGTCACCGTGACCGGGAACAGCTGACCATGACCACCCTCGACGTCGTCGGCTCCGGCGGACGGGGCCAGCCGCAGCCGTCGCGGCCGTCGCGGCCGTCGCGGCTCCCACGGGGCGCGGGCCTGCTGCGCCGCTGGCGCCCGTCGGGCCTGTCCGGGCTGGCTCGCGGCCTCGGGCAACTGCTGGCGGTGGGGGTGCCGGTGACGCTGCTGGCCACCTTCATCACCTACGGAATGACCGCGCTCACCGACAGCAACCCGGCCGCGACCGTGCTCGGGGATCTCGCCACGCCGCAGGACATCGAGCGGATGAACCACCAGTTCGGGCTGGACCGGCCGTTCCTCGTCCAGTACGTGAGCTGGCTCGGAAACGCGCTCACCGGGGATCTCGGCTACTCCTACTTCACGACGCTGCCGGTGCGGGACAGCGTCGCGCAGGCCCTGCCGGTCGACCTGTCGATCACGCTGGTGGCCGCAGTGGTCGCCATCCTCGTCGGCGGGGTGACCGGGATCGCCGCGGCGCTGAACAACGGCGGGCGGCTCGACCGCGCGGTCACGGCGGTGTGCGCAGTGGCGTCGACCATCCCGCCGTTCGTCGTCGGGATCGGTCTGATCATCCTGTTCGCGGTGACGGTGCCGGTGCTGCCCTCCGGCGGGTACGTGCCGATCAGCGAGGACCCGGGTCGGTGGCTGAAGTTCGTGATCCTGCCGGGGGTCGCCCTCAGCGTGGAGTTCGGTGCGGAGCTCACGCGCCAGATCCGCACCTCCCTGGTGGGCACCCTGCGGGAGAACTTCGTGACCGGTGCCACCGTACGGGGGCTGTCGGTGCGCAGGGTGGTGTTCGGCCATGCGCTGCGCAACGCCGTCGGGCCGGCACTGACCGTTGTCGGCCTGTACGTGCCGCGGCTGATCGGCGGTGCGGTTGTGGCCGAGGCGGTCTTCAATCTGCCCGGTCTGGGGCAACAGGCGCTGCAGGCCGCCGAGCGCGGTGACATTCCCGTCATCCAGGGCGTTCTCGTCACCTCGATCGCGCTGGTGCTGGTGTGCAACGTCGCGGTCAACGTGGCGCTGGTGCGGCTCCGCCCCGCTGCGGAGCGGCGATCATGAGCGTGCTGCGCCGGATGATCCGGCTGCGTTCGGTGCGCCTCGCCCTGCTGGTCCTCGCCGTCGTCGCCGTGCTCGCGGTCGCCGGCGGCTCGCTCGCGCCGCAGGACCCGATCGCCCAGGACCCGAAGGCGATCCTGCAGAACCCGAGCGGCGCCCACTGGCTGGGCACCGATTACCTGGGCCGCGACGTGCTGAGCCGGCTGATGGACGCCACCGGCCGCTCGGTGGTCGGCGCGGCCGAGGCAGTCGGCGTCGGGCTTCTGCTCGGTGCGCCCGCGGGGCTGGCGTCGGTGGTGTTCGGCCGGGCCTTCGAATGGCTCGCGCTGCGGATCAGCGACGCGCTGCTCACCCTGCCCTACATCATCTTCGCGATCGCGGTCACCGGGATCATCGGCAACGGCATCCATCAGGCGATGCTCGCGATCGGCCTGGTGCTCGCCCCGAACTACTTCCGGATCACCCGGGCCGCGACGCTCGGCCTGGCTTCCTCGCAGTACGTCGAGATCGCCGAGCTGGTCGGGGCGTCCCGCTGGTGGATCCTGCGGACGCACATCTGGAACAAGGTGCTTCCCACCATCGTGGTGACGGCGGCGAGCGGGGCGGCGGCGTCGCTGCTGGTGGTCTCGTCGCTGTCGTTTCTCGGCATCGGGACGAAGCCGCCCGCGCCGACCTGGGGCGGAATGCTCTCGTCGGACCTGAACTACCTCGCCCAGAGGCCCTGGGCGCCGCTCGCACCCTCGCTGGTGATCATTATCACGGTGGCTGCGCTGAACGCGCTCGCGGACGCGCTCCGTGACACCACCGGCATCGTCACCGGCGATCCCGGTCGCAGCGGCCGTGCCCGTGGCAGCGACTCCGCTGACACCGCCGAGACCAGCTCTGCCGCCACAGCCAACTCTGCCGTGACGGCTGGCTCCGCCGTCGCGACCAGCTCCGCCGCGACGGCCACGGCCACCGGGTCCGTCGAGACCACCACGGCGGCCACGTCCTCCATACCCCGGCAGAAGCGGGAGGTGAGCGATGTCTGACGACCTGCTTCGGGTCGAGGACCTGAACATCACCGTCGGCGGCGCGCCGTTCGGGCGGCGCCGCCGTGCCCGCGGCGCCGGCGGAGTCCCCGCCGTACAGGGAGTCTCGTTCACCATCCGGCGCGGCGAGGCGGTTGGGTTCGTCGGCGAGTCCGGCAGCGGCAAGACCCTGACCTGCCGGGCCGCCCTCGGCGTGCTCGCGCCCGGCTGCACGGTCAGCTCCGGTGAGATCGACTTCGACGGGACGTCTCTCGTCGACCTGCCCCGGCGCCGCTGGGACGGGCTGCGCGGCACCCGGATCGGTGCGGTCTTCCAGGATCCCGGCTCGTATCTCAACCCGTCCCACACGGTTGGCCGCCAGCTCGCCGAGCAGTTCCGGATCAAGGTCGGCCACAGCCGCCGCGAAGCCCGCCAGGCCGCGATCGCGCTGCTCGGCACGCTCGGCCTGCACCAGCCGGAGCTGGTCTACCACCAGTACCCGCACGAGCTGTCCGGCGGCATGCTGCAACGGGTCGTGCTCGCGATCGCCGTCGCCGGTGAGCCGGACCTGCTCGTCGCCGACGAGGCGACCACCGCGCTCGACGTCACCGTGCAGGCCGAGGTGCTGGAGGCGCTGGACCTGCTGCGCGCCGAGCGCGGCCTGGCGATCCTGGCCGTCTCCCACGACCTTGCCGTGATCGCGCAGCTCTGCGACCGGATCCTGGTCTTCTACGGCGGCGAGATCGTCGAGGCCGGGCCCACGGCGGATGTCCTCGCGAGCCCGCGCCACCCCTACACGGCGGCGCTGCTGCGGGTCGCCTCCGTCGGTGACTGGCGGCGCCGTGAGCTGGAGGTCATCGACGGCTCCGCGCCGCCGGTGGGCGCACGGATCACTGGCTGCCGGTTCGCCGACCGCTGTGCCTTCGTCACCGACGCCTGCCGCGCGGCGCCGGTGGAGCTGCGGGCCGTGCCGGACGGCGAGCCCGGGGGAGACCGGTCCGCGCGCTGCGTCCGGCTGGGCGAGATCGAACTGACGCCCCGAGTCCCCGAGCGAGCAGGAGTACCCGCATGACCGCCGAGACCGTGGTCGCCGAGACCGTCGCCGGAGAGCACCGCCCGGCCCGGGGGACGAACGCGGTGCCCGCCGGGCAGTCACCGGCCGCGGAGCCAGTCCTGGAGCCGCTCCTGGACGTCCGTGGCCTGACCGTCTCCTTCCGTGCCCGCAGCGGGCCGGGACGGCGCACGACCGTCCTCAAGGACGTCTCCCTGGTCGTCCGTCCTGGCGAGATCGTCGGCGTCATCGGTGAGACCGGATCGGGGAAGACCACGCTCGCCCGCGCGATCGCCGGCCTGACCCGGACCGACGCCGGCGAGGTCGAGGTCGACGGCCGGGATGTCCGCGGTCTGCGGCGCCGCGCCCGCCGGGACTTCCGCCGCAGCGGCGCCATCCGCTTTGTCTTCCAGGACCCGCTGCGCGCCCTCGATCCCGATCTCACGATCGGTACCAGCATCGCCGAGGGGCTCGCCGTCGCCGGCCGCGGCAGCCGCGACGACCGGCGGGCGGCCGTAGCCGACGCCCTGCGCCGGGTTGGCCTCGACCCGGCCGTGGCGGACCGCCTGCCCGGGGCGATCTCCGGTGGCCAGCGGCAGCGGGCGTCCATCGCCCGCGCGATCGTCGACGACCCACGGCTGCTCATCTGCGACGAGCCCGTCAGCGCTCTGGACGGATCGAACCGCAACCTCATCCTTCGGCTGCTGGACGGGCTGCGTCATCAGCCCGCCGATCCCGCCGTTCCCGCCGGCGCAGCTGATGCGGACCCTGGCCGTGGCCGGCTGGGGATCATCATCATCTCGCACGACCTGAGCTCGCTTGCCGGCATCGCGGACCGGGTCGTCGTCCTCTACCGCGGCCGCGTCGTCGAGGACGGCCCGATCGCCGAGGTGTTCAACCGGCCGCGGCATCCCTACACCGCGCTGCTGATCGCCTCGGCGCCGAGTATCCGCGACGAGGACGGACCGACCCCGGCCCAGCTGCGGCGGTCCGCCGACGGGCCGGTCGGCGAGCGGCGGCCCGCCGACGCCTGCGTCTTCGCGCACCGGTGCCCTTTCGCCACCGAGGCCTGTGACCACACCCCGGCCGCGCTGCCCACCATCCCGGGCTGGACGGTCGCCTGCCATCACGCCGCGATCTGGCGAGGCTCGCTGCCAGCACCACGGCTGCCGCTGGCAGACGCGGTCGACGCGGGCGATGCGGGCGATGCGGGCGCCCCGTCGGCCGGCGCGGATCTACCGATGCGGCGCCCCGACGCCACCCGGCCGCGAATCGCCGCCGCCACCCCGGCGGCTGTCGCCACCTCAGCCGCTGTGACTACCTCCGCCTCAGCCCGCGCCTCCGTCTCCGCGTCCGCGGCTGTCGATGTGAGTGACACGCTGACCGTGTTGTCCAAAGGAGTGAACAACGATGTCCGTTGAGTTCATCGGGATGGTTTCCACCTCGGCCGGCAGCGAGTCCCAGGGCTCGACCGGCCCCGTCGTAGACCCGGACTACCTGGACGGGTTCGTCCGCGCCCATGAGGAAGCCGGCTTCGACCGGGTGCTGGTCGCGCACGCCTCCTTCATGCCGGACGGGTTCGTCGTCGCGGACCAGATCCTCGCCCGCTCGAAGAAGCTCGGCGTCCTGCTCGCGCACCGGCCCGGTTTCGTCGCCCCGACCATCGCCGCGCGCAAGTACGCCACGATCGACGCGTTCAACCCCGGCCGCATCGCCCTGCACGTCATCACCGGTGGGGACGACGCTGACCAGGCCCGCGACGGCGACCTCACCGACAAGGCCACCCGCTACCGGCGCACCGACGAGTTCCTCGACATCCTGCGGCGCGAGTGGGAGTCGGCCACCCCGTTCGACTACGACGGCGAGTTCTACCAGATCCGCGGGGCCTGGTCGGCGGTGCGCCCGCCCGCCGGACGCATCCCGATCTACTTCGGTGGTGCCTCCGACGACGCGGTGCGGGTCGGCGGGAAGCATGCCGACGTCTACGCGTTCTGGGGCGAGCCGCTGGCCGGGATCGTGGAGCGCATCCGGCAGGTCCGGGCCGCCGCCGCTCCGTACGGGCGTGACCCGCGGTTCAGTGTCAGCCTGCGGCCCATCCCCGCCGAAACCGAGCAGGCCGCCTGGGACCGTGCCGCCGAGATCCTGGAGCTCACCCGGGAGCGCAGCGCCGACATCCAGAAGTTCCTGAAGGGCTCCGAGCAGGTGGGCAGCCAGCGGCTGCTGAAGTACGCCGACGAGGGCGACGTCCACGACAAGCGGCTGTGGACCGCCATCGCCAAGGTGACCGGCGCCGTCGGCAACTCCACCGCCCTGGTCGGCAGCTACGAGCAGGTCGCCGAGGCGCTCGTCGACTACGTGAACGTCGGCGTCTCCACCCTGCTCATCCGCGGCTTCGACCCGGTCGCCGACGCCCGGGACTACGGCAGCCTGGTGAAGCTCGTCCACGAGCGGACCGCCGACCGTGACCCCGTCGCCGGCACGCCGGCCGTGACCGCGCCCGCCGCGGCCCCGGCGTCCGTCTGACCTGAATCTCACTGGAAGCCGACGAAGGCGAGCAGGAGCTGACATGGCGATCGAGATCCTCGGCATGGTGGGAACCAAGGAGGTGTCGGAGACCCGCGGCTCGTACTTCGACGGCCCCGCGGTCGACGCCGCCTACCTGACCCGGTTCGCGCAGGCCCACGACGAGGCCGGCTTCGACCGTGTCCTCATCGGCTACGGAGCGACGGCACCCGACGGGTTCGCCGTCGCCGGCCACGTGCTGGCGCACACCCGGCGCCTCGGCGTGCTCATCGCGCACCGGCCCGGCTTCGTCGCGCCGACCCTGGCCGCCCGCAAGCTCGCCACCCTCGACCAGCTCAGCGGTGGCGGACGAGTCGCCATCCACCACATCTCCGGCGGCAACGACGCCGACCAGCGCCGCGACGGCGACTTCGCCGACCACGACACCCGCTACGCGCGCACCGCGGAGTTCATGGACGTCCTGCGGCGCACGCTCACCTCCGACGCGCCGTTCGACCACGAGGGGCCGTTCTACCGGTTCGAAGGCGCCTACAGCTCGGTGAAGCCGGCGACCGCCGCCGGCATCCCGCTGTTCTTCGGCGGGCAGTCCGAGGCGGCCGTCGCGGTGGGTGCCCAGCACGCGGACGTCTACATGCTGTTCGGTGAGCCGCTCGAACAGACCGCGGAGCGCATCGCCCTGCTGCGCGCCGAGGCGGCGAAGCGCGGCCGCACGCTGCGCTTCAGCCTCTCCACCCGGCCGATCGTCGCCGCGACGGAGGAAGCCGCCTGGGCCCGCGCCGAGGCGATCGCCGCCGAGACCCGCCGCCGCGCCGAGGCCGCGCGGGTGAGCGCGGCTCTGGTCGCCGGGCCAGCCGGGTCATCGGGGCCGGCGGGGTCGGCCGCGGCGGGCAGGGCGCTGTTCGCGACGTCCGGCTCGGTGGCGTCGGCCCGACTGCAGGAGGTCGCGGCCCGCCAGCAGGTGTACGACGAGCGCCTCTGGTTCGGTGTCACGGCGCTGACCGGCCCCGGTGGCAACTCCTCCGGCCATGTCGGCACCCCGCAGCAGGTCGCCGACGCGCTGCTGCGCTACCACGAGATCGGCGTCGACACGTTTCTTATCCGCGGTTTCGACCCGTACGACGATGTCGTCGACTGGGGCAGGGAGCTGATCCCCGCCCTGCGCGCCGGCGCCTCCCGCGCACGCGAGGTGGTCCACTCCTGACCGGGGTCGATGACACGGCAGGCGGCTGACCTGCTGAACGCGCAAGCGCAGGTCAGCCCGCCTCCGCCTCCGTAACCACCGGCCGATGTGGCTGACAGCTGACGATCGAGCCTCGTGGGGCCCCGTCGCGATGGCTATTCCTCGTCGAGCACCGTGATGCCCAGGGCGCCGGCCAGGGAGTAGGCCAGCGCCACCATGTCGCGGCCGGCGACCCCGGCGCCGGCCATGCTCGTCACCCCGTTCACCCCCACCAGCACACAGTCGAGGAGCCGGGCGCCGTCCATCTTCGCGCCGGAGAACTGCGCGCCGGTCAGGTCGCAGTCCTCGAACGTCGCGCCACGCAGGTCGGCATCCTGAAAATCGGCCTGCTTCAGATTGCAACCCTCAAACAGCACGTTCGCCGCAGTGGTCGACCGGAAACGGGTGAGATCAAGCCGGCAGTCCCGGAAGATGACATCGCGCAGCCGCCCATTCGTCCAGGCAACCCCCGTCATCCTGTTCGTCGTCACTGCAACCCGGATCAGCGACGAGTTCATCGCCCGCAGATTCGACAGGTTCGATCGCTCGATGACGGTGTTCGTCACCATGGCTCGGGTGAGCCGCGTGCCACTCAGGTCGACACCCGTAAGGCGGCAGGTGTCGATTTCCACCGCCTCAGCCCTCTGGTCGGCCAGATCGGAACCGTCGAAAAGAAAGTTCGTGTAGACGCCGTCGTCGGTAATCGCCGAGTCCGTGGCCGTGAGTGAAGACGGAACGGCGGGTGCGGCAGGTCGCCGCTCGGATGCCCCGCGTGGAACTCTGCTGGGAGGCGTGTAAGGCATGAGGCGCAGTGTATTCCCGGCACGCCCGATCCTCGTGGGCAAGACCCGCGGTGGATCACGCTGTGTTCGACCGCTATCGGATTCCGCCTGCCGGGTCTCCGTTCGGCGGAATCGGATCCCTCGGGTGCGTGCGTGGCGCTAGCCTTGAGCCGGCACCACAGTGGATGCGGACACTGCACGCGACCGCATCGGTACGCCAGCCATCCTGCGCGGTCCCCATCCGCCGGTCATCGGACAGCAGGCAGGGCCAAAAGGGGGAAAGGATGGCTGGCCTACCAGTGCAACCTCACGATGCCTGCCTGATCCTCCTGATCCGCACGGCCCGTCCATGCCGCTGCTGCCGTTTTCGCCGAGCAAGAAGTATGGATTTTAACTGCCAGATAGCCGGTCACGGATTGGCGCCGATCAAGATCGATAGTCGGTGGGCGGGGAGGTTCGCGCCCCATGGACATGGCCCGACTTCCGAGAGCCCGACAGTCCGGCGGCCCGGGTTGACGAGTCGTAAAAGTGAAGAATTTTGGTTGTTCCCGCGACCGAAATCCTTCTTTCTTGCGACTCGCCAGGCAATTCCGCAGCCCCTTTTGTCCCTTTTTGAGGTGAACTGTTGGTGCTGTGCGGCGGTGCGGGCACCTCGACGGTTGGCGGTGCGGGTGCGGTTCGCCTTCCGTCGGCGCGGGCCGCGGATCCGCGACTTCTCGGGATTTCGCTACACGTGCTCTCGGGCGACCACAATCCTCAGGTTCTCGCCCGATGGGGGCAGGGGAGCGGGCGGGCTCGCGTTCCGATTCCGGTCAGCACTCCGTGCCGGGGGTGCCCGGGGCGTCGAGGCGGACCTCGGACCAGCCGAGGTCGCCGAGGTTGACGACGATCGCCTCCTGGGTGGTGCGGGCGATGACGACGACCGCCTCGACGTCGGGGTCGGGGTTCTCCTCGCGGTGCGGCACATAGGGCGGGACGAAGATGTAGTCGCCGGGGGAGGTCTCGACGCGGGTCTCGACCGGTTCGTCGCCGTCGACGTCGAGGAACACGAAGGCCGGGTTGCCGGAGACG
>NZ_ADGX01000103.1 GCF_000177675.1 Parafrankia sp. EUN1f | reverse complement strand
GGGCCAGCAGTGGGGTCCGCCGCCGCCACCCGCGGGGGGTCAGCCGTGGGGCCCGCCGCAGGGCGGGCCGGCCCCGGTCGCCGGCGCCGCCGCCGGCGCAGGAAAGATCAACCTCGACAAGGGGCGCGTCTCGCTGCGCAAGGGGCAGAGCGTGTCGCTGGTCAAGACCGGTGCGCCCCCGCTGGTCCGGGTCCGGATGGGGCTCGGCTGGGATCCCGCCCAGTTCGGCAAGTCCATCGACCTCGACGCCTCGTGCATCCTGTTCGACGAGCGCGGCAAGGACGTGGACAAGGTCTGGTTCATGTCGAAGAAGGGCGCCCGTGGCGCGGTCCGCCATTCGGGGGACAACCTGACCGGTCAGGGCGAGGGCGATGACGAGACCATCGTGGTCGACCTCGCGGCCCTGCCGCCCAACGTGATCACGCTGATCTTCACGGTGAACAGCTTCCAGGGGCAGTCGTTCACCGACATCCGTAACGCGTTCTGCCGGCTGATCGACGATCAGACAGGTCAGGAGCTGGTCCGCTTCGATCTTTCGGAGTCGAAACCGGCGACCGGTCTGGTGATGTGCCGGCTGCAGCGGGAGCCGGGCGCGCCCACCTGGGCGATGACGGCGATCGGCGAGTTCCATGACGGGCGAACCGTCCGCGCCATGGTCGGCCCGGCGCGCCAGTACCTCTGAGCGGCGTCGGCCCTCTGAGCGGTCGGTAGCGCCGAGCGGTCGGTACCGCATGGTGTTCGGCGGTCACTGACGCCGAACGGGTGAGGCGACCAGTGGTGTGTTGCGCGTGGTCTCGCGGCCCGCGGGTTGCCACGCCCCGACACGCGGGTAGCCTCCGCCCGTGACCGCTGCGTCTGTCCCTGCCAGCCCCCCGGCCAGAGGCCACCGATGACCGCCCGGCCGGGCCCGTCCCGGGTCTACTGCCGACGTCTCGCCGGCCTGCTGGTGCTCGACCCGAACGGGGACCAGGTGGGCCGGGTCCACGATGTGATCGTCACCCTCCGGCTGGGCCATGAGCCCCCGCGGGTGCTCGGTCTTGCCGTCGAGGTGCAGCGCCGGCCGATCTTCGTGCCGATCTCGCGGGTCACCGGGGTCGAGTCCGGCGCCGTGGTGCTGTCGTCGGCCCGGATGAGCTGGCGTCGCTTCGCGCAGCGCCCGAACGAGACCCGGGTGCTCGCCGAGCTGCTCGACCGCCGGGTGACCCTGCTCCCGCCGCCCGCGGACCGGTCCGCGGGCGGCGCCGCCAGCCAGGGGCGCGAGGTGACCGTCGTCGACGCCGCCATCGAGCCGACCCGCACGGGCGACTGGATCCTCGACCAGGTCGCGGTCCGGGTCGGCCGGGGTCGCCGCGGCGAGGTCCGCACGGTCAGCTGGGACGAGGTGACCGGTTTCTCCCTGCCGGAGGAGGGCCAGGGCGCGGCGAACCTGCTCGCCGCGTTCGAGAAGCTGCGCCCCGCGGACCTCGCGTCGCTGCTGCACCATCTGTCGAGCAAGCGGCGGGCCGAGGTGGCGGCGGCCCTGGACGACGAGCGGCTCGCGGACGTCCTCGAGGAGCTCCCGGAGGACGAGCAGGTGGAGCTGCTGGGCGGTCTCGCCGCCGAGCGTGCCGCCGACGTGCTGGAGGCGATGGGCCCCGACGACGCCGCCGACCTGCTCGGCGAGCTGCCGACCGACGAGGCCGAGCGGCTGCTGCGCCTGATGGAGCCCGAGGAGGCGGCCCCGGTGCGCCGCCTGCTCGTCTACGCGGACGACACCGCGGGCGGCATGATGACGAGCGAACCGGTGGTCCTCGCCCCGAACGCGACGGTCGCCGAGGCGCTGGCGCGCGTGCGCGCCCCCGAGCTGTCACCGGCACTGGCCGCCCAGGTGTATGTGGTCCGTCCGCCCTATGAGACACCGACCGGGCGCTACCTGGGTCTCGCGCACTTCCAGCGGCTGTTGCGGGAGCCGCCCAGCACCCTGGTCGGCGGCGTCATCGACGTCGACATCACCCCGTTGCGTCCCGATACGCCGCTGCCCGAGGTGACACGCCATCTGGCTTCGTACAACCTGGTCGCGGCGCCCGTCCTCGATGACGCGGGACGGTTGGTGGGGGTGGTGACCGTGGACGACGTGCTGGACCACCTGCTGCCGTCGGACTGGCGCGAGCACCCGCTCGGCGCGGACGACGCGGACGGGGCGTCACCAGGCGTGCTGGGTGTCCCGCCGGCCGGTGATCCGGAGCCGGGTGGGCGCGGCGAGGTGGGTAGCGCACCGGCGGCCACATGATCGGGCTGCTGCGCAGGCGGGCGGGGCGGCTCGACCAGCCGCACGCGTCACGGCGGGTGAAGGTCCGGCCCAGCTACGAGCCGGACGCCTTCGGCCGCGTCGCCGAGCGGATCGCTCGGTTCCTGGGCACCGCCCGCTTCATCGCGGTGCAGACCGTGGTGATCGTGATGTGGGTGGTTTACAACATCGTGGCCCCGGCCTCGGTGCGCTTCGACAACTACCCGTTCATCTTCCTGACGCTGGCGCTGTCCCTGCAGGCCGCGTACGCGGCGCCGCTGATCCTGCTTGCGCAGAACCGGCAGGACGACCGGGACCGCGCGAACCTCGCGCAGGACCGGGAGGCGTCGGTGCGCCTGCAGGACGACACCGGCTACCTGGCCCGGGAGCTCGCCGCCATGCGGATCTCCATCGGCGACCTGGCCAGCCGGGACTTCCTGCGGTCCGAGCTGAGGGCTCTGCTCGCAGACCTGGACGGCGGGGGCTCCCGGGCGGAGAAGTCCCGTAAGGACAAGCGGGAGCGCCGTCGCCGGCAGGAGAGCGTGCCCAGCGCACAGCACGGGGCCGGAGGGAAGAACGGGGCCGGCGGGCCGGCACGCCCGGCCAGGACGCCCAGCTCGGGCGGATCCGGCGGATCCGGCGGATCCCGCGGCGCCGGTGGATCCGACGCGGCAGGCAGCCCGGGGGAGCCCGCCGCTTCGCCTGATCCGCGGGAAGGTGGCTGACTGCGCCAGCGCGCAGCGTCCGCAACTCACGCCAATGGCAACATAAAGGGCACGGAGTAGCTTGACAATCCGCAAGAAGTGAGGATTTCGGTTGCGTAAGGCGCCGAAATCCTCACTTCTTGCTCAGAAGCAGCGGCGGCGGCGGAAGTCCGAGGCTCGGGATTCCGCGACGGGCTCTCCGGCAGTCAAAATCCTTACTTCTTGCGGACCGCCAGACACTCGGCGCCCCTTTTGTCCGTATTGACCGCGCCTGCAGCGACTTAGATCAACATCGTCGGGCCTACGGCAGGTTGCCGCGGCAGAGGGTCAGCACAGCCAGCGCGATCTCGGCACCCCGGGGGCCGAGCTCGTCCGCCCAGGCGGTGATGATCGCGTTCTCCCGCCCGTGCTCGACCCGCGGGCCGCCGGCTGCCGCACGCAGCGCCTGGACCTGGGCGGACAGATCCTTGCGGGTTGCCACGAGGGCGCGGATCCTGATGTCGATGTCATCGATCAGCTGACGCCCCTCGTCGATGGAGGCGATGGTCGTCGCGGAGGTGGCGGGCGTGGCTGACTCGGAAGCCTCGGCGGCCGGGGAGGTCGTGGCGGAGCTTGCGGCGTCGACGACGTTCGTCACGGGTGGGGCCCTTCGGTAGGGCTCGGCGCGGCCCGCGCCACGAAGGACCCGGGTGTTGCCGGGCTGTGGTCTGAGCGGAGCCGCGTGCGATCAGCGGCAGAGCGGGGACCGTACCCGGCCCCCATAAAACCTTCGCGGTGGACGAAGACCGACCCGGCCGACACCCGGCCGCCCGATCCTGGCCTGTGGTGCCCCGATCGCCGCTGACAGAGCCGTGCTCTCCAGCGCGCGCGTCTGAGACCCACCGAACTGCATGGACCGAGCATGCCAGGCGTGGTCCGCGCAGTCCAGAAGGTGCGGATGTGAGGCCGGGCTCGTGACCCCCGGTGGCATGATCGGCAGATGGACCAGATGGAGCTGGCCGGGATGCCCCGCCGGCTGTTCTCCTGCACGCCGTCGCGGCTGGCCGCCTTCGAGGACTGCCCGCGCCGGTACCGGATGACCTACCTGGATCGCCCGGCGCCGCCCAAGGGCCCGCCGTGGGCGCACACGTCCGTCGGCGTCAGTGTGCACAACGCGTTGCACCGCTGGTGGGACGTCCCGCTGCCGGCGCGGACTCCGGAACGCGCCGGCGGGCTGCTGCGCACCGCCTGGGTTACCGACGGTTTCCGTGACCGGGAGCAGTCGGCGGCCTGGCGGGAGCGCGCGGCGGCGATGGTCGAGGGCTACACCGCCGGGCTCGACCCCGCCGCCGAGCCGCGGGCCGTGGAGCGTCAGGTCGCCACCCGCACCGAGCAGCTGGCCTTCCACGGCCGCGTCGACCGTCTCGACCAGCGGGACGGTGAGCTCGTCGTGGTCGACTACAAGACCGGGCGGCGCCCGCTCACCGAGGCCGACGCCCGTGGGTCGTCCGCGCTGGCGCTCTACGCCCTGGCCGCCGGGCGGATGCTGCGCACCCCGTGCCGCAGGGTGGAGCTGCACCATCTGCCCAGCGGTACGGTCGCCGTCGCCGAGCACACCGACGCCTCGCTCCAGCGGCATGTGCAGCGCGCGGAGTCCGTCGCGAGTGACATCACCGAGGCGACCGACCGGCTGCGCGCCGGTGCCGATGCGGATGCCGTGTTCGCGCCGAGCCCGGGCCCGCTGTGCTCCTGGTGTGACTTCCGGCGGCACTGCCCGCAGGGGCGCGCGGTATCGCCCGACCGGGAGCCCTGGGAGGGCCTGGCCGAATGACTGTGGCCGCTTGTTGTCACCGGCGGTGACTCGCCGTCCCACCTGCGCGGCGGACCGCGTCAAGCCTTCTAGGGTGGTGATTCTTCGGATTGCGCCGGTCGGGGCGCGGGTCGCCCGCCTGCCCCGGCAACCGCAACCCACATCCGCTCTGACCAGGTCGGGGGGCCGTACCAGTGCCGCGCAAGTTCTCCTACACCCACCGGGATCTCGCCAGCGCGTCGTGGCACTCCGCCGCGGCGGAGGAGGGCGAGCCGAACCGCGTGGAGGTGGCGAGGGTCCCGGGTGGCATGGCCATGCGTGACTCGGACCAGCCTGTAGGCACGGTCCTGCTGTTCACCGACGCGGAGTGGGATGACTTCCTCGCCGGCCTCGCGGATGGCGAGTTCGACCTGACGTCCTGACGTCCTGACGTCCTCAGGTCCTGAGGTCCTGAGGTCGTCACGTCCCGCACGCCCGCCGACCGGCCGTTCGCGGTCCCGGGACGGTACCGGAAGCGAGCCGGGCGGCGGGCTGTCCGACTCAGGCCGCCGACGTCAGCTCAGCGCGCCGGTGCGGATGGCGCTGACGAACGACGACCAGGACCGTTCCGAGAACACCAGCGTGCCCCCAGCGCGGTCCTTGGAGTCCCGTACGAACGCCGAGCCCGCACCGGGTGCCCATTCGACGCAGTTTCCACGCGGCTGGCTGTAGCTGCTCGTCCGCCAGGCGAGGGACTCGACGCCGCCCTTGCCGGCGCCGCTCGTGTATGCGTTCATTCCACTTTCACCTTCTCGACTATGCGCGTGATCATGGCGCCTGCCTCGTCTGGACCGAGAGCGCAGGCTCTGAGTTTGTCGAAGGCGACTTTATAGCGGCGAACCTCCTGTGCCTTTTCCAGGTACACCGCGCCGGAGAGGGCCTCCAGATAGACCACGGGTTGGTCCCGGGTATCCGGGAACTCGAAGAGGGTGAACGGAAAGCCCTGAGCCGGGTAGCCGCCGGTGCGGAAGGGGATCACCCCGATGACGACCCGCCCGCTGGACGCCTCCGCCAGCAGGTGCTCCAGCTGACCGCGCAGGACCTCGGGCCCGCCGACCGGACGGTGCAGGACGGCCTCGTCGAGGAGGGCGTGGACGAGCCGGCCTGTCTGGCCACGTCGCTTCTGCCGCTCCCGCTTGAGGGCCACCGTGCGCTCGGCCTCGGATGGCGAGCCCTCACCGTCGAAGTCCATGGCGAGCGCGCGGGTGTACTCCTCGGTCTGCAGCAGGCCGGGGACGAGAACCGATTCATAGGTGCAGATCGTGTCGGCGTCGCCCTCGAGGCCGATCAGCGTCTCCAGCCAGTCGGGTACCGCGTCGCCGAAGGACTGCCACCAGCCCTGCTCCTTCGACTGGCGCACCAGGTCGAGCAGGGTCCCCCGTTCGGACGTGTCGTGCACCAGGTAGAGGTCGAGCAGGTCGCGGACGTCGCGGACGCGGGCCGGGGTCCGCCCGGTCTCCACCCGGCTGATTTTTGACGGGGAGCATTCGAGGTGGCGTGCGGCGTCGTCCGCCGACAGCCCCGCCTGTTCCCGGAGCCGGCGAAGCTCGGCGCCGAGCCGCCGACGGCGCACTGTCGGACTTCCCCCGATGGTGAGCTCGGACATGGTGCCTCTCTATGGCCGTTTGGCTGATGCTTTGCGCGTCATCACGGAGCGCGCGGCGCATGCCACGCCTGCCCGCGCGCCGAATCGGGTTCAAAGCGGCGGGGAGCGCGCGCTGAGCACACCGAACGGAAGAGTGGGCTCTGCCGTCACGGGGCTACCAGGTGTTCGTGTCATTTAAAAGAGTTAACGAAATATAACCGTTCGCATGCCAATGTAGCCTGAGCGTCATGATCTCAGCATAAGTTGGCTGGCGGTGGGAACAATGGATGCACAATCATCGTGAATGCACGTGCGTCGCTCACGGTTCTCGACTGACACTATGTGTCCGATATATTGCTTATGGTGGCCGGCGGGCGGCTCTGGCATGGAGCGTCACGGCTGTGCGGGGGGGGGATCATGATGGACGTTGGGTCGGCCGCCCGTACGGCAGGCCGGCGCGGTCCGGCCTTCGACGGGTCCACCGCCGCGGGTGCGGCCCAACCGGCGGATCCTCGGCAGGCGGCCGCCGATCCGCGTGCCGGCGAGGAGCGCCGCTTCCAGGTCTTCGACGGTGACGGCCAGTTCGTGGGCGTCTTCGGGAACTGGGAGGCCGCACACGCCTGGGGCCATCGGCGCGCGGCCGAGCCGCTCGCCCGGCTGCCGATCCGGATCGAGGACCAGCTCGACCGCCGGACCTGGACCGTCGAGCCGGGCCTGTGCCAGCTGGTCGTGGGGCGACGCCAGAACGATCACGAGCCACCCACCTACGTCCCGGGGGCCGAGTCGTCAGCGCCGGTGGCCGGCGCACCGCCCGCCTCCGCGACATCGGGTACCGCGGTATCGCCGGGAGCGTGGAGCACGCGGGCCGCCGCGGGCCAGCCAGGCCGCCTCGTTCCCGGCGGTGGTGCCGGGCACTGAGAGTCCGGCTCCCGGGGCTGGCGCCGCGTTCCCGCCGTTCCCCCGCTGTGGCGGCCCGGTGTCCGGAGCGGCGGCCTGAAGAGGCAGACCGAAGATCTGAGGATTCTGGTCGTCTCCACGACCGTGATCTTCATGTCTTGCCTGGCAGCAGCGGCGGCTCGTAGTCGCCGGTCAGAAGATCTGAGGATGTTGGTCGTCCTGGCGACCAGGATCCTCCGGTCTTGCTCAGCGGCAGCGGCAGCGGCGGCACGAAGCTCGGGCTTGCCACACGCCCCCGTGAGGGGGAGCGGCTCAGTGGGAGTGGGCCGGGAGAGGCAGCGGGTAGCCCGCGCTGGCAGCGCGGGCGTGGCCCCGTCGTACCTCGCGGGTCAGCGCGGTCAGATAACGGCGGCCGGGCGCCCGGCCGATGGCGGCCGCCCGGAGTCGCCCGCCGAACCGCGCCGGATCGCGCACCATGTCCGAGCGCGCCGGGAGCAGGTAGCGCCCGCGCAGGTACTCGCCGATCCACCGGCCCTGCGGGCCGGCCAGGTCCGGGTCGGCGGAGACCTTGAACAGGCCTTCGGACTCGATGTGGAAGACCCCGCCGAAGAAGTGGCTCTCGCCCCATCGACCCGGGGCCGCCGGCGATGACGGATCGTCGCGCCAGGCCACTGGCGGTGCGCTCTCACCCGTGGTCGCGGCCGCGGCGCCAGGCGCGCCGGCCGGGTCGGAAACGCCGGGCAGGTTGGAAACGCCGGGCAGGTTGGAAACGCCGGGCAGGTCGGAAACGCCGGGCAGGTCGGACACGCCGGCCAGGCCGGTCTTGCCGAGCAGGTCGGGCGTGCTGACGAACACGACCGCGTCCTGGTGCGCGAGGGCCGTCGCGCCGTCCCCGTCGTGCCGCGGACCGGTGCCTGACAGCGTGAACGGGCGGCGCGGGCCACCATCGGCGGTCACGGGGCACACGGCGAGGGGGCCGGGCAGGCGGGTGAGCCGGTCGACCAGCCCGAACCCGGCCAGCGACCGCTCGGCCGCGCGGGCTGCCAGGTCGCCGGCGCCGCCACCGCCGCCGGCGCCGCCACCGCCGCCGGCGGCGCAGGCGAGCACCATGATCGGCTCCAGCCCGCCTTCGGTGAGGGCGATGAGCGCGGCCGCGCCGGCGGCCCCATACACCGCCGGATCGTCAGCTGCGGCGCCGACGCCGAGGACCACGGCCAGACGGGGAAGACGAGACACGCCGGCCGACTGTACGGCATGAGCCACCGGTGGGGATGACGACGTCACCCCGGGACGTCCCGCACTACCGTTGCGGGCATGAGTGTCGTGAAGATCAATGTGCTGACGGTTCCCCCGGCGATGCGGGAGACCCTCGAGGCGAGGTTCGCCGGCCGGGCCGGGATGGTCGAGAAGGCGGACGGGTTCGAGTGGTTCGAGCTCCTGCGGCCGCTGGAGGGGACCGACACCTACCTCGTCTACACCCGGTGGCGCAGCGAGGAGGACTTCCAGCAGTGGCAGTCCTCGATGGCCTTCAGCGAGGGGCACCGGGCCGCCGGCGCGCAGACCGCGCCGCCAGCCCACGGCCATCCCGGTGGTGTCCCCTCCGGCGCTCCTGCGGGTGCTCCGGCCGGCGCGCCGGGTGGTCACGGTGGGCCAGCCGCCTCCGGTGCAACTTTGTGGTCTTTTGAGGTCGTCCAGAGCGCGGCGCCGGCCGCCGGCTGAGCAGGCCCTCGCGGTGTGGCCCGCGTCGTCCGTTCCGTGCGCGGTGGGCGACGGGCGCGGGCGGCGCGGGCGGCCTTTTCGTGGGACGCGGCCGGTCCCCTGAGTGGGGTGGCGCGGTGGGGCGAGTCCGAGGAGCGAAGGATCTTGGTCGTTCTGACGACCAAAATCCTTCCTACTTGCGGATCGTCAGGCGACTCCGCGCGGCGGCGCGGCGGTATGGGATCCCCGGCGGGTGGCAGACGGCGGGCGGGTGGACACGGATCGCCAGGGGCGTGGGGCGGGGCCCGATGCCTCAGGTCCGGCTGTCGGCGGCACCGCGGTGGCTCGCGTCCTCCACCTCGCCGACGAACTCCTCCACGACGTCCTCCATGGCGACGACGCCGAGGGTGCTGCCCGCCGCGTCCACCGCGCGGCCCAGGTGGCTCTTCGTCCGCTGCATGAGGCGGAGCACCTCGTCGAGGCGCAGATCCACGGGAATCCGCACCATGGGGCGAAGCCGGCGCGGCACGAGCGGCTCGTCACGGGCGTCCTCGGGAATCCCCAGGACGTCCTTCGCGTGCAGGAACCCGACCAGTTCCGCGGTCGTGCCCTGTTCCCGGCCGGGCCCGGCCGCCGGGGCGCGGACGGGGAACCGGGAGAAGCCGGTCTCGGCGACGAACTTCTCCAGCTCGGTGGCCGTCACCGTCCAGGGCACGGTGACGATGTCCGCACTCGGGACCAGCACCGTGCGCGCCGTGCGTACCGACAGCTCCAGCGCGTGGGTCAGCAGTTCGTGCTCGCCCTGATGCAGCAGCCCTTCCTGCCGCGACTGGCCGATCAGCGCCCCGAGCTCCGAGGGTGTGTAGGCGGACGCCAGCTCGTCCGACGGAGTGACCCGCAGCAGCCGCAGGACCGCGTTCGCGAACGCGTTCAGGAACAGGATGAACGGCCGGGCCAGGCGGGCGAAGGCGAACAGCGGTGGGCCCAGCCAGCGGGCGGCTCGTTCGGGGCCGGCGATGGCGAGGTTCTTCGGCACCATCTCGCCGAGCACCATGTGCAGCGACGCCACGATGCCCAGGGCGATCACGAACGCGATCACGTGCTGGGCGTCGTGGGGGACTCCGGCCGCGTCCAGGCCCGAGGCCAGCAGGTGGGCGACGGCGGGTTCGGTGACCGCGCCCAGCGCCAGTGAGCACACGGTGATGCCCAGCTGGGTGGCCGCCAGCAGCGGGGAGAGATGCTCCAGACGGGCCAGGACGGCCTGCGAGCGTCGGTCGCCGCGCTGGGCCATCGGCTCGACGCGGTCGCGCCGCGCCGAGATCAACGCGAACTCGGCGCCGACGAAGAACGCGTTCCCGGCCAGCAGCAGCAGACCGGCCGGAAAGGCCAGCAGGTTCATTGAACCTTTTCCATCGTCGACTCGGACCTGCGGCTGCCCTGGCCGTGCTCCGTGAGGTGGAAAAGGCTCATCGGTCGTCCGCCGCCGCGACGAGGCGGATCCGGCTGATCCGGCGGCCGTCGATCGACACCACGACAAGCTCGTGCCCGTCGACCCGGACGACGTCGTGCGGCTGCCCGAGACGTCCGAGCCGGGCCAGCATGAGACCGCCGACGGTTTCGTACGGCCCACTGGGCAGGTCGACTCCGGTGCCCTCCCGGACCTCGTCCAGGCGGAGCAGGCCGGAGAGCAGCCACTGCCCCGGGCCGAGCACGACGACGTCCGGTGTGGCCGGTCGGTCGTACTCGTCGGCGACCTCGCCCACGAGCTCCTCGACGAGGTCCTCCATCGTCACGATGCCGTCCAGCCCGCCGTACTCGTCGATCACGACGGCGAGCTGCAGACCATGGCGGCGCAGGCGGTGCAGCAGCACCTCGCAGTGCAGCGAGGCGGGAACCAGCAGCGGGTCGCTCATGAACTCCGCCACCCGGCGCATCCCCCGTTCGGGCGGCGGCGCCCGGAACGCGTCCTTCACGTGCACGATGCCGACCACCTCGTCGGCGACCGGGGCGGCCGGTGGCGCGGCCCGCAGCACGGGGAAGCGGGACAGGCCGGTCCGCTCGGCCAGCGCCAGCAGATCCGTCAGGGAGGTGTCCACGTCGACCAGCACGGCCCGCACCCGTGGGGTCATGACGTCCGACGCGTGGCGGTCACCGAAGCGCAGCGACCGGCTCAGCAGCGCGGCGGTGGTGGTGGGCAGGGTGCCGTGCTCGGCCGACGATGTCACGATCGAGTCGAGCTCGGCGGACGACCGTCCGGCGCGAAGCTCGTCCTGGGGCTCGACGCCGACCGCCCGGACCAGGGCGTTCGCGGAGCCGTTGAGGACACTGATCAGTGGCCGGAACACTCGCGAGAACAGGACCTGCGCCGGCGCGACGGCGCGGGCGACCCGCACCGGCTCGGAGATGGCCCAGTTCTTCGGCACCAGCTCGCCGAAGACCATCTGCGTCACGGTCGCCAGGACCAGCGCCAGCACGATCGCCGTCACCCCGCGCGGCGACGGGCCGATCCCGATCGCGGCCAGTGGCGGCCGCAGCAGGGTCGCGATCGCGGGCTCGGCGAGGTAGCCCACGGCCAGCGAGGTCACGGTGATACCCAGCTGGGCGCCGGAGAGCTGGAACGACAGCGACCGCACGGCGCGCAGCACGGTACGGTCCCGGCGCTCACCCGCGTCGACGGCCTGCTGGAGCTGATGCGGCTCGACGGCGACCAGCGCGAACTCGGCCGCGACGAACAGGGCGTTGCCGGCGATCAGGAGCACGGCCACGAACAGGTAGCCGGCGGCCTCAAGCATGCTGGTCGCTCCCTCGGGTCGGCCGGGTGCCGCGTGCCGTGTGGTGCCGCGTGCCGTGCCGTGTGGTGGTTGGTGCCGGGTGCCTTCAGGTCCGGTGCCCGGCGGTGCCGGGAACGGTCCTGCCCGTCCGGGATGCCGGCAACACGGGCCAGGGTGTGGTTCCGCCCGACATGTCAGATCGGGCGCCCGCCGGTGCGCCCGGCCTGGGCTGGTTTGCGCCGCCAGCTGATGCACGCGAGAGATTCAGTCACAGATAGTGTTGTGATCAGTCGGTTTCAGTTGTCACACTGATCGATGTGGCCCGGGTCCTTGCTGTAGCCAACCAGAAGGGTGGCGTCGCGAAGACGACCTCGGTCGCCAGCCTCGGCGCCGCGTTGAGCGAGCTGGGGCGGCGCGTCCTGCTGGTGGACCTCGACCCGCAGGCCTGCCTGACGTTCTCCCTCGGCCTCGACCCGGACACGCTGGAGCTTTCGGTCCACGACGTGCTGCTCGGGAGGCTGCCACCGGGCATCGTCATCCGCTCGACCCCGGACGGAAGCGACCTGCTGCCGGCCACCATCGAGCTGGCCGGCTGCGAGGCCATCCTGCTCTCCCGGACCGGGCGTGAGCATGCGCTGCGGCTGGCGCTGGGGGAGATCGCCGCCGAGTACGACTTCGTGCTGGTGGACTGCCCGCCTTCGCTCGGGGTCCTCACCATCAACGGGCTGACCGCCGCGGACGAGGTCGTCATCCCGCTGCAGTGCGAGACGCTCTCCCACCGCGGCGTGGGCCAGCTCCTCGACACCGTCGCGGACGTCCAGCGGCTCACCAACCCGCGGCTACGGGTCCGCGGGGTGCTGCCCACCCTGTTCGACGGACGCACCGCGCACAGCCGGGCGGTCGTCCTCGACGTCGAGACCCGCTATCAGGTCACGATCCTGGATCCGCCGATCGCCCGGTCGGTGCGGTTCGCCGAGGCGCCGGGCCTGGGGCGGTCGATCCTCACCACCGCCAGCCGTTCGAAGGGCGCCGAGGCCTATCGCGCACACGCCCGTGCGATCGCGGGTGGGGGTGCGGGGACCGGTGTGGCCGCGAAGCCGTCCGCCGGGGACCAGGCCACGGGACGAGGGGCGTCGCGTGGACGTGCGGGCGGCGAAGGCGAAGCGGGCCGTGCGCCGCGAAGCACGCCGCGGCTGGCGACGCCCTCACCGGTTCAGGCAGTGCCCTCGGAAGCTGCGATGCCGGGCGCCGTGATGCCGGAAGCCGTGATTCCGGGTGCCGCGGTGTCAGGAGCGGTGTGAGCTCGAACGCGTCAGCGGGCTTCGACCGGTTGCGGCCCCGCACCGGAACAGGCGGCCCGGGCGACAGCACGGGACGTCCCACGAACCGGGAGCACACCACCGGACCACCCGGGACGCCCGCGAGGCCCGGTGCCCCCGGGTCGGTCCAGGCCGCCGGCGTGAGCACACCCGGAGCTTCGACCGGCCGGGACGCGCAGGGCAAGCGGGCTCTCTACAGCGGGGTGCGCCCGCCGGGTAGCCGCAGTGCCGTTCTCACGGTCGACTGCTCCCGCTGCGGCCGGACGAGCACGGTCAGCCTGCGGCGGGCGCTGTGGGTGCTGACGCCGAGCGTGCACCTTCCGCTCCCGCGCCGGCATCCGTCACTGCTGCGCTGCCCGGCCTGCGGGCGGCCGAGCTGGGTCAGGCTGGCGCTGCGCACCCGTCCCTGACCCGTCTCGTCCCTTACCCGTCCTGACCCGTCCCGACCTGTCTCAGACCGATTCGACCTTCCTGAGGCTGACGAGACCCGCCTCAGGCTGACTCGGCGCGGCGGGTGTGGGTTTCCGCGCCGGAGTCCTCGTCGCCGTCGCCGCCCGACTCGGCCCCGGCCTCGCGAACGCTGCCGGTGCCACGGCCCCGCCCACCACGGCGCCGCCGACGCCGCCGCGCGGGCTCGTCGGTGGAGTCGGTGGCGGTCAGCTCGACGGCACCGTCCTCGCTGTCGCCGTTGAGGACCCGGACCGCGGTGACGGTCGCCGCCCGACCGGCGAGCTCGGCACCGTTTCTGTCGACGTCGACGTCGCTCACAAGGCCCGGATCGGTGCCTTCCACGGTGTCGGCGTCGGCCTCGCCGGCGACGGTCAGCCCGCCCAGCCCGGTCGCGGCCGCTGCCGCGCCCGCACCGCGGGTGCGCTGCCGCACTCGGGTACGCGCCGGGCGAACGGCCTTCTCCTCCTGGTCACGCTCACGGGTGCGCTGGCGGGTACCGCGCCGGCCGCCGCCGCCGAGATCCTCGACCTCCTCCGCGGCCAGCCCTGCCCGGGTGCGTGCGGAGTGCGGCAGCGAGCCCTTCACGCCGGCCGGGATGGTCAGCAGCTCGAACAGGTGCGGAGAAGTGGAGTAGGTCTCCAGCGGCTCCTCGAACGGCAGCGCGAGTGCCTTGTTGACCAGCGTCCACCGGGGAAGGTCGTCCCAGTCCACGAAGGTGATCGCGACGCCGCTGCCGCCGGCACGGCCGGTCCGGCCGATGCGGTGCAGGTAGACGTTCTCGTCCTCGGGGCACTGGTAGTTCACCACGTGGGTGACGCCACCGACGTCGATCCCGCGGGCCGCCACATCGGTGGCGACCAGCACGTCGACCTTGCCGCCGCGGAACGCGCGCAGGGCCTGCTCACGCTGGCCCTGGCCGAGGTCGCCGTGGACGGCCGCCGCGGCGAAGCCCCGACGGGCCAGGTCGTCGGCGACCTTGTCCGCGGTGCGCCGGGTACGGACGAACACCATGGCCAGGCCACGGTCCGTCGCCTGCAGGACCCGGGCGAGGACCTCCATCTTGTCCAGCGCGTGGGCGCGGAAGACGTGCTGCTGGGTGTTCGGGACGGTGCGGCCCTCGTCCGGCTGCTCGGCGCGGACGTGCACCGGCCGGCTCATGAACCGGCGGGCCAGACCGATCACCGGCCCGGGCATCGTCGCGGAGAACAGCATCGTGTGCCGCTGCTCGGGGAGGAACGCGATGATCCGCTCGACGTCCGGGAGGAAGCCGAGGTCGAGCATCTCGTCCGCCTCGTCGAGCACCAGGGTGCGCACCCGGGCGAGGTCGAGCGCCTTCTGGCGGGCGAGGTCCAGCAGCCGGCCCGGCGTGCCGACGACGATGTCCACACCGGAGCGCAGGGCGCTGAGCTGGGGCTCGTAGGCGCGGCCGCCGTAGACCGACAGCACGCGCAGCCCGCGGCCGAGGCCGGCGCGGGCGATGTCCGCCGTGACCTGGACGCACAGCTCGCGGGTCGGGACGACGACGAGGGCCTGGGGGTGGCCGTCGGCGCCCTCGTCCTGGGCCTGCACGACCTGGACGACGGGGATGCCGAAGGCGAGGGTCTTGCCTGTTCCGGTCCGCGCCTGGCCGATGATGTCGGTGCGGGCGAGCGCCAGCGGTAGCGTGAGTTCCTGGATGGCGAACGGCCGGACGATGCCGACCTCCGCGAGCGCGGCGACGGTCTCGGGCCGGACGCCGATCTCGGCGAACAACGGGGCCTCGGGTCGCTCCTGCGCCGGGACTTCACCCACGGCGGCGTCTGCTGCGGCTTCGCTGGTGGGCTCTGTGCTGCTGGTGGGCTCTGCGTTGCGGGAGAGCTCCGCGCTGGCTGTGGGCTCGGTGTTACCGGTGGGCTCGGTGTTGCTGGTGGCTTCGATGTCGGACGATGGTGTGTTTGTGACGGACAGCGGGACGCTCCTGGTCTGCTCTGAGCGGTGTCCTACGCTGAACCCGCTCGCGATATGCCGCGCGGCGCCAGCGGCCCGATTCCCGGGGCGGCGTCAGTCGATCAGCGGCCTGATGGCTGGGTGGTGTGATGACCACCGGCTGAGCCAAGGATAACCCGGGTCCCGCCCTGCGTGGGTGTGATATTGCAATGTTCTCGTTCTGTCTGTTCGCTGATCTGTGCGTGGCGACGCTGGCCGTCGTCGGAATTCGTGCCCACAGACGCCACGCGGCACCGGTTCCGCTGTCGCCACCCCCTGCTCGGCGACGTGCCCGACACCTCGCGAGACTTCTGTCGTCGGCCTGCCGACATCCCACCTTCATGCCAACGACACATCACCTCAGGACGATCGAAATGCGACATTACGGTCGGTTTGGCAGGCCAACCTGGCCGAGGTGACGTGCGGGCGGCCTACCGGGCTACCGGCCCGCCGGGCTACCGGGCTACCGGGCTACCGGGCTGCCGGGCTACCGGCCCGCCGTACCGCGGTCCCGTGGCCGGGCACGTTCGGGCATGTGGGCGCATGTTGGCGCACGTGTTGCTCGCCCGTCACGCGGGACGTCCAGCCAGCACGTGCGCACCGGCGCGATCGCCGGGAAGTGCCAGAATCACGCCGTGGCCCAGACTTCGCAGACCCGCCTCGGAACTCCTACCGCCCCCTCGCCTGGGCCCATCGGCGAGCCGGCCGCGCCGGGAGGCGCGGACCCTGCTCTGGTCGACCTGCTGGGCCTGCTCGCCTTCGGTGAGCTGACCGCCTTCGAGCGGATGGCTACGGACGCCCGCATGGCTCCGACGCTGGCGGACAAGATCGAACTCGGCCGGATGGCGGCGGCCGAGTTCGCGCATTTCGAGGCAATCGGGAGCGAGCTTCATCGGCTCGGGGTGGACCTCGAACAGGCGATGGCGCCGTTCGTGCCCGCGCTGACGGCGTTCCACAACCTCACCGCACCGTCGGACTGGCTGGAGAGCCTCGTAAAGGCCTATGTCGGGGACAACATCGCCGCCGATTTCTACCGGGAGATCGCCGGTCGGCTCGAGCCCGAGCCACGGGCACTGGTCCTGAGCGTGCTCGCCGACACCGGCCACGCGGCCTTCGCCGTCGAACGGGTGCGTGCCGCCATCGCCAGCAACCCGGTGATGGCGGGCCGGCTCGCGCTGTGGGCCCGTCGCCTGGTCGGGGAGGCACTGACCCAGGCGCAGCGGGTCGCGGCCGACCGGGACGCGCTGACCGGCCTGCTCGCCGGTGTGGGAGATCTGGAGGAGATCGCAGAGATCTTCAACCGCATCATGGCGGCGCACCGCCAGCGGATGGCCGCCCTCGGCCTCTCCGCCTGAGGCCCGGCTCGCCTCCCGGGCAGCTGCTGGGCAGGATCTGAGGCGCCCCGGTAGCCCCGCAGCTCGAAGAGAAGATCTGAGGATATTGGTCGTTCCGAGGCCCGTCGCGGAAATCCGAGGCTCGGACCGCCGCTGCCGCAGCCGCTCCCGAGCAAGGAGCGAGGATTTCGGCTGCTGCAGCAACCAGGATCCTCAGATCTTGCTCAGTAGCAGCGGCGGCCCGAAGCCGCAGCTCAGAAGATCTGAGGATTTATGCCGTCCGCACGACCACGATCCTCAGATCTTGCCCGGCAGCAACGGCAGCCCGACGACGCTCGGGATTTTCGCGCCACGCGCCACGCGCCACGGCAGGGCCAGGGCCAGGGGTGACCAAGATCCGTCACTCCGCGACCTTGACCCTCGAGCTGAGGGGTTGGGTGGGAGCCCTGACTCAGGAGCGACTGGTGCCGGCTGGTACCCGCTTCTCCGGTGGGCCAGCCGGCACCCGTTCAGCCGACGTCCGAGGTCAGCTGATGTCTGAGATCAGCTGACGTCTGAGTGTCAGCTGGTGCCGAAACCGACCCGGCGGGCCTCGGACTCCGCGATCTCGACGTAGGCGAGCGCGTCCACCGGGACGACGACCCGGCGCCCCTTCTCGTCCACGAGGGTGAGAAGTCCGGTCTTGCCACCGACCGCCTCGCTGATCAGCGACGCGACCGCCTCTGGTGACTGGGTGCTCTCCAGTACCAGCTCGCGGGCGACGTGCTTGATCCCGATCTTGACCTCCACTCGATGACCTCCGCGTGGTCGAGTTTGGCTGGGGGCGTTCTCCGTGACGGCGAGCGCCGCCGACGGGACGATCAGCGCCCACACTATGGCCTACGGGCCGCCGGGCGGGCTTGGTGGCACGCTGTTCGCTCCGGGCACACGCTCGCTCCGGGCACACGCTCGCTCCGGGCACACGCTCGCTCCGGGCACACGCTCGCTCCGGGCACACGCCGGACGCGGGCCGGTCGCCGCGGCGCGCCGGAGCATCCCGTGCGGTCGGCGCATCCCGCGCGATCAGGCCGGCTCGACCGCCTCGACCTCGACTGGCGTGGTCTCGACTGGGGTCTCGCCCGCCTCGCCGTGGGGCGTCTGGCGGGGGTAGCCGGCGATTCCCCGCCAGGCCAGCTCCACCAGCTGCTCCACGGCGCGTTCCTTGGGGATCGTGGCGCCGCGCTGCAGCCACCAGCGTGCGCCCGACTCGGCCTGGCCGACCAGCCCGACCGCCAGCAGATCGGCTTCGTCCTGGGTGAGGCCGGTGTCCACGACGATGGTCGCCGCGATCGCGCGCACGCACTGCGCGAAGCTGTCCTCCACCCGCTGCCGGACGGCGGGCTCGCTGCGCAGGTCCGACTCCAGGACGAGCTGGTGCGCACCGCTGGGGTCGTTGACGAAGTCGAAATAGGCCCGGACGGACCGCTCGACGCGCACATGGTTGTCGGTCGTGGAGGCCAGCGCGGCGCGCACCGCCGAGACCAGCCGTTCCGTGTGCTCGTCGACCAAAGCCAGGTAAAGGTCGAGCTTGCCGGGAAAATGCTGGTAGAGGACGGGCTTGCTGACCCCGGCCCGCTCGGCGATCTCATCCATCGCCGCGGCGTGGTACCCGTGGGCGACGAACACCTCCCGGGCCGCGCCCAGGAGCTGGAACCGGCGCGCGCTTCGGGGAAGCCGGGGGGTGCGACCCGGACGCGACTGCGGCGCCGCAGGCTCGGCTGTCACCCGCGCACCTCCTGACTGATCACCGGCGTTGGCCGACCACACCGTTCGCCGACTACACGGTGGCCGTCGGTGCCCAGCCACGTCGACATCTCGCCAACAGTACCCGCGTTGGCGCCCTCGGCCCTGGATGACCGGCTCGACCGGCCTAGCGGTATTCCTCCTCGTCGTCCTGGTCGACGACGAGGTTCTGCTCGACGGTGTCGAACTCGTCGGCCTCGGCGGGGCGGGTCACCCGAGGCCCGTCGGCCGCCGGAGTGTCCGCGACATCCGCTGGACGTAGCTCGCGGGACTGCTCGGCGGCGTCGGCGTCCGGGACCTCCAGAAGCTGCTCGGTCGGTGATCTCATCAGGCGCTCCCCTCATCGCTTGCCGCTGCATCGCTTGCCGCTGCCGCCGGAGGTGGCTCGGCTCCGCCGGGTGGCTCGCTGCTCGCCGCCTGCCAGGGTCGCTCGTCACCTCCGGTGCGGCTTTCCGGCCGCCTGGCACCGATACCCGCCATCGGCGCACCCGACTCGGCGCTGGTTGGACTGGTCCGCACGCGGCCCGGATCGACTTTCCGGTGGTCTTCCAGTGGCACACCATTGTGTTGACTCGAGTTGGGGAGTGAACATGCGTTCGATCTGGAAGGGTGCGATCTCCTTCGGTCTGGTGTCGATCCCGGTCCGGCTCTATTCGGCGACCCAGGAGCGGGATGTTTCGTTCCACCAGGTCAGGCGCTCGGACGGGGTGCGAATCCGGTATCGCCGGGTGGCGGAGAGCGATGGCGAGGAGGTTCCCTACGCGGACATCGCCAAGGGCTACGAGCTGCCCGACGGTGAGACGGTGGTGCTCACCGACGAGGACTTCGCGAGCCTGCCGCTGACGACGTCCCGCTCGATCGATGTGCTGGAGTTCGTGCCCCTCGACCAGGTCGATCCGATCTACTTCGCGAAGAGCTACTACCTGGAGCCGGACCGCCCGGGTCTGAAGCCCTACGTGCTGCTGCGGGACGCGCTTGCCGACTCCGGGCGGGTCGCGCTGGTGAAGGTCGCGCTGCGCCAGCGCGAGCAGCTCGCCACCCTGCGGGTCCGCGACGAGGTGTTCGTCCTGGAGACGATGCTCTGGCCGGACGAGGTGCGCGAGCCGGACTTCGACTTCCTGGCCGAAGAGGTCGACGTCCGTTCGCAGGAGCTGGCCATGGCGGGCTCGCTGATCGAGACCCTGGCCGCGGACTTCGACCCGACGAAGTTCTCCGACGGCTACCGCGAGGCCCTGCAGGCCGTGATCGACGCCAAGATCGCCGGGCGGGAGGTCGTCGCCCCCGCCACCGGCGAGGCCGCGGGGGCACCCGCGGGTGACCTCATGGCGGCGCTGCGGGCGAGCATCGAGGCGGCCCGGGAGGGGCGCGGGGACGGCGGCCCCGAATCCGGTGCGCTCGACGGCGCGCCGGCGCGGGCACGCAGGACGCAGAAGAGCCCGGGCGCGAAGGCGGGCACGAAGAGCCCGACCGATGAGAAGGCCACGGCGGGAACCGCGAAGGCGGCGAAGGTCACGAAGGTGACGGAGGGAACCGCGAAGACCACGACGGGCGCCAAGACCACGACGGGCGCCAAGACCACGACGGGCGCCAAGACCACGACGGGCGCCAAGACCACGACGGGCGCCAAGACCACCGTGGGAACACGGCGGCGCACCCGCGCCGCTGCCCAGGAGGACACCGACCGCGGGCCGACGCGCCGTTCCGCCTGACCGCCCGCCTGGTGTCCAGCCCCTTCGGCCGTCCGTTCTGCCGTCCCGTTCCGCCTGGTGTGTCTTGCCGCGCGCCGGCCCGCTGTCGCGCGAGCCACTTCCCGGTGATGTGCGACATCGGGAACAGCGGAGCCGGGGGATGCGCTGCACCATGGTGGAGGATTCCGGGCGACCCGCCTGCGGGCGTGGTCGTGCGGGAAGGCACGTGAACCGTCGATCGCGGCTGCCGGCACCGGTGGCTGTGGCATCGTCGGGTGGGAACACTGGGCGTTTTCCATCGTCGACTCGG
Source organism: Parafrankia sp. EUN1f (assembly GCF_000177675.1). Classification (GTDB taxonomy): domain Bacteria; phylum Actinomycetota; class Actinomycetes; order Frankiales; family Frankiaceae; genus Parafrankia. The sequence goes on along the minus strand of NZ_ADGX01000103.1, from coordinate 10,134 downwards.
GCTCTCGGCTTCCCTGGCCCTGGGACGTGAGATGGAAGGCCCACTGAGAAGGCGAGGAGCAACGTGTCACTACCGCCCCTGGTCTCCCCCGCCGAGGGGCTGACCGTCGACGAGGTCCGCAGGTACTCGCGGCATCTGATCATTCCGGACGTCGCGATGGACGGGCAGAAGCGGCTCAAGAACGCCCGGGTGCTCGCCGTGGGCGCGGGTGGCCTGGGCTCGCCGACGCTGATGTACCTGGCCGCGGCCGGTGTCGGCACGTTGGGCATTGTGGAGTTCGACGTCGTGGATGAGTCGAATCTGCAGCGGCAGATCATCCATGGGCAGTCCGACGTCGGCCGGAGCAAGGCCGAGTCCGCGCGGGACGCCGTGCACGAGATCAACCCGTACGTGAACGTCGTGATCCACGAGCTCAGGCTGGACACCTCCAACGTCATGGAGATCTTCAGTCAGTACGACCTGATCGTCGACGGCACGGACAACTTCGCTACCCGCTACCTGGTCAACGACGCCTGTGTGCTGCTCGGCAAGCCGTACGTCTGGGGATCGATCTACCGGTTCGACGGCCAGGCGAGTGTCTTCTGGGCCGAGCACGGCCCCTGCTACCGCTGCCTCTACCCGGAGCCGCCGCCGCCCGGCATGGTGCCGTCGTGCGCGGAGGGCGGTGTGCTCGGCGTGCTGTGCGCCTCGATCGGGTCGATCCAGACCACGGAGGCCATCAAGCTGCTGACCGGCGTCGGCGAGCCGCTCGTCGGCCGGCTGATGGTCTACGACGCCCTGGAGATGACCTATCGCTCCATCAAGGTCCGCAAGGATCCGGAGTGCCCGCTGTGCGGGAAGAACCCCTCCATCACGGAGCTCATCGACTACGAGGCGTTCTGCGGCGTCGTCTCCGAGGAGGCCCAGCAGGCCGCCTCCGGCTCGACGATCACCGCGGCCGAGCTCAAGGGCATCCTGGACGGCGGGGAGCCGATCGAGCTCGTCGACGTCCGGGAGCCCGCGGAGTGGGAGATCGTGCGGATCCCCGGCGCGCGGCTGATCCCCAAGGGTGACCTGCCGGCGCATCTGTCGGAGCTGCCACAGGATCGGCGGGTCGTCGTCTACTGCAAGAGCGGTGTGCGCTCCGCCGAGGCGCTGGCGACGCTCAAGGCCGCCGGTTTCTCGTCCGCGGTGCACGTCCAGGGCGGGGTGACCGCCTGGGCCACCCAGGTCGACAAGACGCTGCCCGTCTACTAGCGCAGCGGCGTCGGGGGCGCCGGCCCGGTCGGCGCCGGTCCTGGCGAAGTGCCGTCGCTGCTTCCGAGTAAGGAGCGGGGATTTCGGTTGTTGCAGCAGCCGAAATCCTCGCTTCTTGCGGATTGCCAAGTGGCCTGCGCGCACCGTTTGCGCCTATTGGCGTGAATTGCTGGCGCTGGCTCCTGTTCGCTCCTGCTGGCTCGTGACAAATTCGATCGGGAGGCCGCGCCCGTGCCCGAACACAGGCTTCTGGGCGGGCCCGGCCTGACCCCCTACGCCGTCGCGGTGCTCGACGTCGTCGCCAGCATCCCCGCCGGCAAGGTGATGACCTACGGCGACATCGCGGAGTACGTCGGTGCCGGCAGCGGGCGGACCGTCGGCTCGGTGCTCGCGCGCCACGGCGGCGAGGAGGACGTCCCGTGGCATCGGGTGATCAGGTCCTCCGGGGAGCCGAACCCGGCCGCGCCGGTGGAGGCCCTTCGCCGGCTGCGTGCGGACGGCACCCCGCTGCGGCCCGCCGGTGACCGCGTCGATCTGCGGTCGGCCCGCTGGGACGGGCGTTCCGCCGGCCCGGGTGGCTGAGGCCTCCCTCGCCGGAGCCTCCCTCGCCGGAGCCTCCTTCGCGCGCGCCTCAGTCGGGACGAGACCCAGTCGGACGAGCCTCAGTCGGACGAGCCTCAGTCGGGACGAGCCTCGACGGTGTCGGTGACGGGTCCCGGCGGTGACTGGTCTCAGCGGGCGGTGAACCCGCCGTCGGCGGAGTAGACGCTGCCGGTCACCAGCGAGGCCCGGTCCGAGAGCAGGAAGTACACGACCTCGGCCACCTCGTCGGCGGTGCCCAGCCGGTTGGTCGGCTGGAAGAAACGCGCGCCGCGCTGCCCGCGAACCATCGCGGTGTCGATGAAGCCCGGAGCCACCGCGTTGACGCGGATGCCACGGGTCGCGTTGTCCAGCGCGGCGGCCTTGGTCAGGCCGATCACGCCGTGCTTCGCGGCCACGTACGCGGGTGTGCCGGGCAGGCCGACGGTGCCCAGGACGGACGCCATGTTCACGATCGAGCCGCCGCCGCTGGCGAGCATCGCCGGGATCTCCGCCCGCATGCTGTAGAAGACTCCGGACAGGTTCACGGCGATCACCTTGTCCCAGTCGGCCAGCGGGACGTCCTCCAGCGGCGCCCGGTCGGTCACAACCCCGGCGTTGTTGACCGCCAGGTCCAGCCGCCCCTGCAGCTCGAACGCGGTCTGCACGGCTCCCGCCACCGCCTCGGGGTCGGCGACGTCGACGACGGTCACCAGCGTCTCGCCGCCGGCCGCCTCGATCTGCACGGCGACCTCCTTCGCCGCCTCGCCGTCCCGGTCGGCGATGACCACGTAGGCGCCGGCGGCGGAGAGCCGGCGCGCGCAGGCGGCGCCGATGCCGGATCCCGCGCCGGTGACGAACGCGACCCGGCCGGCCAGATCACCGCGCTCCGTGCTCGGAGCAGGTCCCGGCCTGGGGCCTGGTGTGGATTCCGGCTCGGGGTCGTCCGAGGGCAGGGCTCCGGGCCCGGAACGGACGCCTTGATCAGGCTGGATCCTGGTACTGCTCATAACGACTGACGGTGCCATGGACTGTCCGTGTTCCGCACCCATACCGACACCTTTGGTGCAATTCGTGTTCATCTTGTGCTGCTCCAAGGGTCCTGTGTCGGTCCTACGAGACTCCGTGGCGGGGCAGCCCTACGCCAGGCGTTGGCGATCTTGACGGGCTGTCGTGATGAGCTGTGCTGTGTGGTCCGTGTTCCGCCTACCGCCCGCCAGCCGCCGCGGCGACCGTTTCGCCTGGTGGCACCACCCGCACCGATGGTGTCACCCATCGTGTTGGATGCTGCGCAGGCCGAGGTGGTCGGACACGCCGGAGGCCCACTTCTGGTCCTGGCCGGGCCAGGCACGGGAAAGACCACAACGCTCGTCGAGGCGGTGGCCCGGCGGGTCGAGGCGGGCGCTGATCCCGCGTCGCTGCTGGTCCTCACGTTCAGCCGGCGGGCGGCCCGTCACCTGCGCGAGCGGCTCGCCGTCCGGCTCGGGGCGGGAGCCGTCGGCCCGGCGGCGTGGACGTTCCACGCCTGGTGCCTGGCGCTGCTGAGGGTCTACGGGGCAGACACCGCGTCCGGGGGCCCGCGGCTGCTCTCCGGCCCGGAGCAGGACGCCCGCCTGCGCGACCTGCTCGAAGGGTCCCGTGAGCTCGGCCGTCCGGCCTGGCCCGACGCCCTGGCCGGGGCGCTGGGCACCCGCGGTTTCGCCGAGGAGGTCCGGATGCTGATGGCCCGGGCCAGGGAGGTCGGCGTCGACCCGCCGGCACTGGCCCGGATCGCCCGGCGGGTCGGGCGCGCCGACTGGAAGGCCGTCGCCGAGTTCTACGGCGACTATCTCGACGCCCTCGGCGCCGAGGGCGCGATCGACTACGCCGACCTCGTGCACAGCGCGGCGAACCTCACCGCGCAACAGCCGGTGCTCGCGAGTCTGCGCCAGCGTTACCAGGCGGTCTTCGTCGACGAGTACCAGGACACCGACCCGGCGCAGGAGCGGCTGCTCGCCGCGGTCGCCGGTGGCGGCGGGGACCTGGTGGTCTTCGGAGACCCCGACCAGGCGATCTACGCGTTCCGTGGGGCCCAGGTGCGGGGCCTGCTCGACTTCCCGGCCCGCTTCCCGAGCCGGGACGGATCGCCGGCGCCGGTCACCGCGCTGCGCCGGTGCCGCCGGATGGCCCCGGCCCCGCTCGCCGCGAGCCGGCGGGTGGCGGCCCGGCTCCCGTCGGCCGGCCTGCCCGTCCGGTATGTCCGCGCGCATCGGGATCTCGTCCCGGCGGACAGCGCGGCGGGGCCCGGCCAGGTCTCGGTCCGCACCTATCCGACGGCCGGCGCCGAGGCGGAGGCCGTCGCCGACCTGCTGCGCCGCGAGCACCTGGAGAACGGGGTCGGCTGGGCAGACATGGCTGTCCTGGTCCGCTCGACGGCGGGCCTCGGCGTGCTGCGCCGGGTGCTGACGGCGTCCGGGGTCCCGGTGAGTGTCGGCGGTGGCGAGCTGCCGGTGGCGCGGGAGCCGGCCGCCGAGCTGCTGCTGACGGCGCTGCGGTGCGCGGACGACCCGTCCCGCCACCTCACCCCGGAGACGGCGCGCGCACTGCTCACCTCACCGTTGGGCGGGGCCGACCCGGCCGGCCTGCGCGCGCTCGGCCGTGAGCTGCGGGCCCTCGACGCGGCCACGACGGTCTCACCGGCCCAGGACGACGCACTGGCCCGGGACGCGGCGGCCGACGACGCGCCGGCCCAGGAGGACGTCCCGTCGCCCGACGGCGGGGATGAGCACGCGGGTGCGGCCCGGATGCCGGGAACGCCCGCCTCGTCCTCCGAACTGTTGCGGGCCGCGGTCGCCGACCCGCAGCGGATGCTTCTGATGGTCCCGGACGAGTTGGCGGCGCCGGTCCACCGGCTCGGGCAGCTGCTGCGGACGGTGCGGGCGGAGCTGCGCCGTGGCGGCGCCCCCGAGGACGCGCTGTGGACCCTCTGGTCGGCGAGCGGCTGGGGACCCAGGCTGGAACGGGCCTCGGCGGCGGGCGGGGCCGCCGGCCGGTCGGCGGACCGTGACCTCGACGCGGTCGTCGCGCTCTTCGACGCGGTCGAACGCCTCGGTGAGCGCCGCGGGCCCGGGTTCGGCGTGGCGTCGGTGGTCAGCGAGCTCACCCACCAGCAGATCGCCCCGGACACCGAGACCAGGGCCGGTCGTCCGGCCACCGTCCGGCTGCTCACCGCGCACCGCTCCAAAGGGCTGGAATGGCAGGTCGTCGTCGTCTGCGGGGTGCAGGACGGCGTCTGGCCCGATCTGCGCCAGCGGCACAGCCTGCTCGGCGCCGAACAGCTGGACGCACCACACCGGGGCGGAGGTGGGGTGCGGCCGCCCCGCACCCGCGACGAGTTGCTCGCCGACGAGCGGCGGCTGTTCTACGTGGCGCTCACCCGGGCGCGGCGGCGTCTCGTGGTCACGGCGGTGGACGGCGCCGACGACGACGGGGAGCAGCCCAGCAGGTTCCTCGACGAGCTGGGCGTCCAGGTGGAGAAGGTGCGATCCCGCTCGGTGCGGCCGCTAACCCTGGTCGGGCTGGTCGCCGCGCTGCGGCGGCTGACCGTCGACCCGGACGCCTCGGCGGCGATGCGCTCGGCGGCCGCCGTCCGGCTCGCGGCGCTCGCGGCGGCTCGCGACGGTGCCGGCCGGACGCTGGTGCCCGCGGCCCATCCGAACCGCTGGTGGGGCCTGGTGGACGTCACCAGCTCGTCGGTGCCGGTCGTCGCGCCGGACGGTCCGATCGCGCTGTCGGGCTCGTCGCTGTCCGGCCTGGCCACCTGCGGCCTGCGCTGGTTCCTCGAACACGAGGCGCAGGCCGCCGAGCCGGCGTCGGCGGCGCAGGGCTTCGGCAAGGTGGTGCACGCCCTCGCCGACGAGGTGTCGAGCGGGCGCACCCCCGCCCGGATGGACGCCCTCGACGCCCGGCTCGACCTCGTGTGGCGGCAGCTGGAGTTCGACTCGCGCTGGCGCTCCGAGCAGGAACGGTCGGCGGCGCGTGAGGCGCTGCGCCGGTTCCTGGACTGGCACGCCGCTCGGCGGCGGGAGGTTGTGGCCTCCGAGGTGCGCTTCGCGTGCGACATCGAGGTCGCCGGCCGGGTCGTCCGGCTGCGCGGCTTCATCGACCGGGTCGAGCTCGACGACGACGGCCGGGTGCACGTCGTCGACTTCAAGACCGGGCGCGCGGCGCCGAGCCGGCGCGATCTGCAGACCCATGCCCAGCTCGGCAGCTACCAGCTGGCCGTCCGCGAGGGCGCGCTCGACCGCGTCCTGGACGAGGCCGCGGCCGGCTCCCGCGCGGCGCCTGACCCGGGTTCCGCGACCGACTCGGGCTCCGCGACCGGCCTGGGCTCCGGGTCGGATCCGGGTTCCGTGCCCGACCCGGGTTCCGCGGCCGGCTCCCGCCCGCCGGCGGTTCCGGGCGGGGCGGAGCTGGTTCATCTGCGGCGTGACGCCGGTGGCGAGAGCCTCGGCCCCCGGCTGCCGGACGAGCAGCCGGCGCCACCCGAGGTGCAGGCCCAGGAGGCGCTGCCCACCGACGGGCGGGTGTGGATCGACGATCTGGTGGAGGACGCGGTCCGGACAATCACCAGCGAGTCGTTCCGGCCGACACCGGGCGATGCGTGCACGATGTGTTCGTTTCGTCGATCCTGCCCGGCCCGGCCGGAGGGGGAACAGGTGATCGATTGACCAGCCTCGCGGGTGCCGGCTCGCAGCAGGCGCTGCCCGGCTTCGGCCCGGCGGCCGGCGCCGTTGGCGACGACGAGCCCCGCGGCCCCCGGCTGGAGCCCGAGGATCTCCGTGACCTGCTCGGTGTCCCGTACACCGACGAGCAGCTCGCCGCCGCGACCGCGCCGCTGGAGCCCGCGGTGGTGATCGCCGGTGCCGGTTCGGGCAAGACGTCCGTCATGGCCGCCCGGGTGGTGTGGCTGGTGGCGACCCGTCAGGTGGAGCCGGGGCGGGTGCTCGGCCTCACCTTCACCAACAAGGCGGCGGCGGAGCTGGCCGGGCGGGTCCGGCTGGCGCTGCGCCGGGCCGCGGAGGCCGGCCGAGGCCCGGGTGAGGGGCAGGGCCAGGGCCGGCCGGGCGACGGACCCGGACCCGGTGCCGGGTCCGGGTCCGGGGACGAGCCGACGATCAGCACGTACCACGCCTACGCCGGTCGGCTGGTCGGCGAGCACGCGCTGCGGCTCGGCCTCGAACCGGACACGAGGATGCTCGTCGCCGCCGCGCGGTACCAGCTCGCGGCCCGGGTCGTGCGCACGCACGGCGGCCGAGTCGAGGCGCTCACCCGGTCGATCTCGGCCCTGGTGGCGGACCTTGTCGCGCTGGACGGCGAGATGAGCGAGCATCTCGTCGCGGCGGACGACCTGATGGCGTTCGACGCCGCCCTGTTCGGCCAGGCCCTCGCCGCGCTGGCGGACGCGGCCCGCCGCCCGGGCACGAAGACGCTGCGCAAGGAACTGCGCCGGATCGCGGCGACGGCGCGGGGCCGGCGCGAGCTCGCCGCGCTCGTCGCCGACTACCGGGTGGCCCGGCGGGCCCGCGACGTCCTCGACTTCGGTGACCAGGTCACCTTCGCCGCCCGGCTGGCCGGGCGGTACCCGGAGGTGGCGGCCGCCGAACGCGGCCGGGCCGGGGTGGTGCTGCTCGACGAGTACCAGGACACCTCCGTCGCGCAGCGGACGATGCTGGCCGGGCTGTTCGGCGCCGGGCATCCGGTCACCGCGGTCGGCGACCCCTGCCAGGCGATCTACGGCTGGCGGGGTGCCTCGGTCGCGAACCTCGACAACTTCCCCGAGCACTTCCCGCGCGCCGACGGCACGCCGGCCGCCCGGTACCGGCTGTCGGTGAACCAGCGCAGCGGCGGCCGGCTGCTCGCGCTGGCCAACGACGTGGCCGCGCCGCTGCGGGCCCGCCACCATGTCGTCGAGCTGCGGCCGCGGGCGGATGTCGTCGCCGCCGGGCGCACCCTGGTGGCGCTGCACGAGAGCTGGGCGCAGGAGGTCGCGTGGGTCGCCGAACGGCTGGCGGAGCTGGTCGCCGCGGGGGAGCGGCCCGGCAGCATGGCGGTGCTGGTGCGGGCCCGGTCCGACGTCCGGGCCCTGCACACGGCGCTGACCGCCGCCGGGCTGCCGGTCGAGGTGGTCGGCCTGGCCGGGCTGCTGGATCTTCCCGAGATCGCGGATGTCGTCACCGTCCTGGAGGTGCTGGAGTCCCCGATCGCGAACGCGGCGCTGGTGCGGCTGCTCACCGGCCCGCGGCTACGCCTCGGTCCACGGGACCTGGCGGCGCTGGGCCGGCGGGCGCGACAGCTGCTGTCCGCCGACACCGCCCGGGACGGGGCCGCGGCTGCCGCGTCCGGGCCGGCGGCCGCGGACCCGCTGGCCGAGGCGGTTGCCGGCATCGACCCCTGCGATGTCGTCGCGCTCGCGGACGCCCTCACCGATCCGGGGCCGGAGATCTCCGCGGCCGGCCGGGAGCGGGTGATCGAGCTCGGTGCGGAGCTGGCCGCGCTGCGCGTCCACGTCGGTGACGGGCTGCTCGACCTGCTGCACCGGGTGATCGCCACCATCGGGCTCGATGTGGAGATCTCCGCCAGCCCGAAGGCGGTCGCGGCCCGCCGGCGGGAGAACCTGGCGGCCTTCCTCGACGCCGCCGCCGACTTCGACGACCCGGACGGGCCGAACTCGCTCGCCTCCTTCCTCGCCTACCTGCGGGCGGCCAGGGAGCACGAGCGCGGCCTGGACATCACCGGTCCGAGCGGCGCGGACGCGGTCGCGCTGATGACCGTGCACCGGGCGAAGGGCCTCGAATGGGAGGTCGTGGCCGTTCCGGACCTGAGCCGGGGGGTCTTTCCCGACCTGACCGTGCGGGACCGGTGGACGACGTCGACCGGTGTGCTGCCCACACCGCTGCGCGGCGATGCGGCCGAGCTGCCCGCCTATGCCGTCAGCGACTCGAAGGCGGAGCTTGCGACCTTCACCGACGACTGCCGGGCCTACCAGGAACGGGAGGAGCGGCGACTGGCCTACGTCGCGTTCACCCGGGCGAAGTCGGTGCTGCTGGGCAGCGGGCACTGGTGGGGGCCGACCCAGCGCACCCGGCGTGGCCCCTCGGTGTTCCTCACCGAGCTGCGTGAGCACGCCGCCGCGGGCCACGGGCAGGTGGCCGTCTGGGCGCCGGAACCGGCTCCGGGCCGCAACCCCGACCTGGCCGTGCCGGCGGAGTTCAGCTGGCCGATGCCCTACGAGCCCGTCGCGTACGCGCGGCGGCGGGAGGCCGCGGCGGCCGTCGAGCAGGCGTTCGCCCTGCTGGGTGCCGGGCAGGCGCCACCCGTCGACGAGCTGGCCGGAATGACCGCCCGGGAACGGGCGCTGCTCGCCGAGCTCGACCGTGAGGCGGCGCTGCTGCTGGCCGAGGAACGATCGGCCCGGGCGCCCTTCCGGGACGTGGCGATGCCGACCAGCCTGACCGCGTCCGACATCGTGCGGCTGCGTGCCGATCCGGCCGAGTTCGCCCGTGAGCTGGCCCGTCCGCTGCCGCGGCGCCCGGTGCCGCAGGCCCGCCGCGGCACCCGGTTCCACACCTGGGTGGAGGAGCTGTTCGATCAGCGGCCGCTGATCGACCTCGACGACGTGGTGGACGCGGCCGGCGCCGAGGGGGCAGCCGGCCAGCGTCTGACCGGCCCGGACCTGGCGGCGCTGCAGGACGCGTTCCTGGCGGGTCCGTACGGCGCCCGCCGCCCGTTCGCGCTGGAGACTCCGTTCGAGGTGATGATCGGCGGGCGGGCGGTGCGCGGTCGCATCGACGCCGTCTACGACCTCGGCGGCGGCCGCTGGGAGGTCGTCGACTGGAAGACGGGCTCGGAGCCGGCCGATCCGGTCCAGCTCGCCGTCTACCGGGTCGCCTGGGCGAAGGTCCGCGGGGTGGCGGTGCCCGACGTCGACGCGGCCTACTTCTACGTCGCCTCCGGGCAGGTGGTCCGTCCGCCGCTGCTGTCCGAGGACGAGATCGTCGCGCTCCTGGCGAATCCCGGTGCCGCCGCTGCCGCCGAGGCCGCCGCCGCCGCGGCCGGCAGCCCCAGGCTGCCCGGTCGCTAGCGGCCCGCGGTCAGCGGCGGATGTCGACCAGCAGGGCGAGGTGGTCGGAGACCGCGGTGCGGCGCGCCTCGCTGGCGGCGACGGTGCCGACCGGGCCGCGGGCCCAGGGATGTGGTCGAGCTGCACCCGGGGCGCGTGCGCCGGGTAGGTGCGGTGGGCGGCGAGGCGGCGCCAGCCGGTGAACCAGGTCGGCAGCC
>NZ_ADGX01000104.1 GCF_000177675.1 Parafrankia sp. EUN1f | reverse complement strand
CGGCGCGGGCGGCCACCGACCCGCGCCGCACCCGCGCCGGCACCCCCGCCGGCGCCGGCGTCCGTGCCTGCGTTCGTGCCTGTGCCTGTGCCCGGCGCGTTCTCGTTCTCGTTCTCGTTCTCGTCGAGGAGGGTGGCGAGGACCTCGACGCGGTCACCGAGCTCATCGACCAGCTCGGCGTCGAGCCCGGCCAGCAGAGCCCGGTAGGTACCGCTGCGCTCCTGCAGCTCGTCGTGGGTGCCCGACTCGACCACCCGGCCACCGTCGATCACCACGATCCGTTCGGCGAGATGCAACGTCGAGACACGGTGCGCGATGAGGATCGTGGTTCGGCCGGGCAGCAGCTCGCGCAGCGCGCCGTGGATGCGCTCCTCGGTGTGGGCGTCGACAGCGCTGGTCGCGTCGTCGAGCACCAGCACCCTGGGGTCGGTGAGCAGCGCGCGGGCCAGCGCGATCCGCTGGCGCTGGCCGCCGGACAACGACAGACCCCGCTCACCGACGACCGTGTCATAGCCGCGGGGCAGGCCGACGATGAACTCGTGCGCGGCCGCGGCCCGGGCCGCCGCCTCCACCTCGGCCTCGCTCGCGTCGGGACGTCCGAAGGCGATGTTCTCCCGCACCGACACCGAGAACAGGAAGCTCTCCTCGAACGCGACCCCGACCTGGGAGCGCAGCGACCGCAGCCGCACCGACCGCAGGTCGTGGCCGTCGACCGTCACCCGGCCGGCGTCGGGGTCATGGAAGCGGCTCAGCAGCGCCGCCACCGTCGACTTGCCGCTGCCGCTGGCCCCGATGATCGCCACCCGCTCCCCCGCGGCGATCCGCAGGTCGAAGCCACGCAGGATCGGCACGTCCGCCCGGTAGGCGAACTCGACCCCCTCGAAGGCGATCTCGCCGCGCAGCGGGCCGAGATCGACCGCGTCCGGGGCGTCGGCGATGGTCGGGGTGAGGCGCAGCAGCTGGAAGATCCGCTCGACGCCGGCCCTGGCCTGCTGGCCGACGGTGAGCACACCCGCGAGCTGGCGCGCCGGGGCGGCGAACTGGCCGACGTACGTCGAGAACGCCAGAAACGTGCCGATGGTCAGGTGCCCGTTCAGCGCCATCCAGCCGCCGACCGCGAGGATCGCGACCTGAGCGAACGCTGGGACGGCCTCCAGCAGCGGCTGGTAACGGGCCCGCAGCCGCACCGCGCGCATCCGCGAGCCGTACAGATCACCGGCAGCGTCGACGATCCGGTCCAGCTCGCGGCGCTCCTGGCCGAACGCCTTGACCACCCGGACCCCGTTGACGTCCTCGTCGACGATCTGCGCGACGCCGCCCTCGCGCTGCTGGGCGTCCCAGGTGGCGGGGAACACGCGGGAGCGCAGCCGGTAGGACAGTGCGAACAGGGTCGGGACGACGGCGAGGCTGATGAGCGCGAGCGGGGGCGAGAGGAAGATCATGATGATCAGCGTCGCGATCAGCATGAGCACGTTGCCCATCATGATCGGCAGCAGGCTCAGCAGCCCCTGCACCAGCGCCGAGTCCGAGTTCGCGCGGGCCACCAGCTGGCCCGTCGGCAGCCGGGCGAGATTGTCCTGGTCCAGGGTCTGCAGATGGTCGTGCATGGCGTTGCGCAGGTCGAACTGCACACCGAGGGCGACCCGCCCACCCCGGTAGCGACGCACGTAGGCGAAGCCGAACGCGCCCGCCGCCGCGGCGAGCAGAAGCAACAGCCAAGGCCACAGCGGGGACGTCCGCGCCACGATCACGTCGTCGACGATGTGCCGCGCGATCAGCGGGACGACGGCCTGGCAGGCACTTCCCAGCAGCGCCGCCGCCCAGGCCAGGGCGAGGTCGCGGCGATGCAGCAGCAGGAAGCCCCACAGGCCACGCAGCCAGCCCGGGGCGGCGTCCATGTCTGCACCAGGCGGGTGAGCGCCTGGAACGTCCCTGACAGCGGTCATCATCACTCGCTCCGCCTGGACCGCTCTGCCCGTTCCGGCCACTCCGCCCGCTCCGAGCACCCTGCCCGCTCTGACCGCTCTGACCGCTCTGCCCGCTCTGACTGCTCTGACCGCTCTGACCGTCTGCCCGCCGCGCGTTCGCTCATGAGCACCTCCACCGCGGCGCCCAGCTGACGCAGCACCGCGACCGCCCCGTCGGGATCGGCGGTGCGCGCGATGATCTCCTGCAGACGCATGGCCATCGCCCGCTCGGCCGCGTCGAACACGGCCCTGCCCTCGTCCGTCAGAGCCAGCGCGACGGCACGCCGGTCCTCGTCGACGCTGCCGCGGCTGAGCAGGCCGCGCTGGCGCAGCGACTCGACCGCCGCGCTCACCGCCGGCTTGCCGAGCGCCAGCCGGTGCGCAATGCGGGACGCCCGCTCGTCCCCCGCCGCGATCTGGGCGAGCACGCGGTACTGGGCGAGGCTCAGTCCGTCCAGGGAGCGTTCAAGGACCCTCGACAGCCGGGCGACCGCCCGGACACTGTCGACGGGAATGTCAGAACCCACCCCACGACCGTAGCAAGTGGTTCGAGCTTCGAACTAGTAATGCGCGTCAGCGCGGCCTTCCCACACCCGACCACCACACCCGACCACAGTCACGTCGAGTGGTACCAGGTGACTGTCGGCAAGGCCCCCAGGTGACGGATACCTCCGCCAAGCAAGCAGTGAGGATTCTGGCTGCTGAAACAGCCGAAATCCTCACTGCTTGCGGATCGCCAGGCGACCCTGCGCCCCGTTTGCCCCTATTTGGGAAGCACTGGCGCTGGGCGGCGGCGGTGCGGGATCCCCCGATGGATGGCTGTGCGGTGGGTGATCCTGCGACAGGCGGCCAGCCGCCGCCCCGGACAGCGGATCAGATGCCCTGATCGACTACTCGGCGACATCGTGAGCCGCCTCGACCCCGAGGATGCCTCGGGTCACCTGCAGGAGAAGGGTGCTCAGCGTCTCGTCGTCGATGCCCGCCACAAGCGGGTGGGAGACCCCGCCACCCAGCGCGGCGGAGAGCATCGCCACGCGCACCCGTGTCTCCTGCTCGGGCGCCGCCTCGCCGATCAACAACCGGTAGATCCGCTCGATCAGACGCTGGAACGGCGGATGAGACCCGAGGAAGCGAACCATCACCGGATCACTGCGGAGCACGCTGGTCTCCCGGCGCCGCCGGACCGCGGTGTCGACAACCTTGGCGAGCAGGACGTCCCGGGCGCGGTCACGGCGCGGCTCGGCCTCGGCGGCCTCCACCGCCTCCACCAGCTCGGCGAGCCCCAGCTCGGCCACCGCCAGGACGATCTCCTCCTTCGTCCTGAACTGGTGGTACACGGCCGCCTTGGTCACACCGATGGCGCCCGCGATCATCTGCAGCGACGTCCCACTCACGCCGTGGGTCGCGAAGAGCTCCAAGGCCGCGGTCAGGACCCGGGTCTGGGCGGTGCTCCAGCCCGCAGCCGGAGTGCGACTGCCCTCCGACGGCCCGGGGGTGGACATACCCGCAGGATACCGGGCTGCGATCGAGTGTCACCCGAACCAGGCGCCGCCACCGCGGCAGGTGGGGCGGCGTCGGAGGGACGCCACATCGGCAGGCGGCGGACGGCGGACGGCGGACGATCCACTGACCTCGCGTTTCCGGCGTCAGCCAAAAGCCGGCCGGCGCCACATTCTGGCCGCGCCTCCAAGCAGATGATCAGCTGGTGCGGTGAGCCCATGAGAGGACGGACTCCGCACAGTGACCGCCGCCCAGTCGACCAGAGGCCGCCGTTCGCGCAGGCGGGAGGCCGGTGATGGCGCGGCACCGCCGATTCGGCCGGCGGGCACGTCTCGGCGCGGCCGGGCTGGTCGGCCTTGTCGCGCTGACGGTTACAGCAGCCACCGGACTGGCCGCTCGTGCGCGGAAGTCGCGCCGGGCACGGGCGCGGCGACGGCGGGCGGCACGCTTTCCGCGGTCAATGCGGCGAGCTCGACCGAGCGGCCGAACTTCGTCCTCATCCTCGCCGACGACCTCGACCAGACGACGTCGCCGTACTGGGACGCGATGCCGCACACCGCGGCCCTGATCCGGGACTCCGGGCTGACCTTCACCGACAGCTGCGCCCGACCCCGATCTGCTGCCCGGCCCGCGGCACGATCCTGACCGGCAAGTACGGCCACAACACCGGAGTCCTCACGAACGCCGGTGACAGCGGCGGCTGGGCCACCTTCGCCGCGAACGGCAACGAAGAACACACCCTGAGCGCTCAGGGTTCAGGGATCAGGGATCAGGTGGAAGCCTGGTCGCTGTCCTTCATCGTCCCCCAGCCGTGCCAGCGCTCGATCTCGATCCAGGCGCTGACGCGGGCGCGGACCCGGTCCGGATAGGGATTGCCGGTGTAGTGGCGGGAGATGCGATCGATGTCGGCCAGGCCCTCGTCGTCCTGCATCGCGGCGGCCCGGCCGATCAGCGTGACGTGCGTGTACCAGTCGTCGGCGGCGAGGGCGGTAAGGGTGACACGAGGGTCACGGCGCAGGTGTTGCAGGCGCACCCGGCCCTCGTCCATGCTGATCAGTACCCGGCCGTCGTCCCACACGTACCAGGTGGGGGTGGAGACCGGCGTGCCGTCCGCGCGCAGCGTCGCCATCACGCACGGGTTCGGGCGGCGCAGCAGCTCGACGGCCTCGGGCGGCAGCGGCGGCTTTGACATCGGGTTCCTCCCGGTTTCCGGCGGACGAAGTCGGTGTCGCGGTGAGCTGAGCGTGAGCCCGGTGCCTCAGGCTGGTGCTTCAGGCTGGTGCTTCAGGCTGGCGGCGCGGCCCCCGCTGGAGGCCGCGGCGCGGACCAGCCCGTCGATCGCGTTCTGGGCGGTCACGGGACCCCCATGGACGAGGATCGTGCCCTGGGGCAGGGATTCTCGGTCGAACGAGCGGAGGCTGGGCTCAACCAAGCAGTTTGAGCAGCTCGGCGGCCACCGGGGCCGACGATGCCGGGTTCTGCCCGGTGACGACGTTGCGGTCGACCTCGACGTGCGGTGCCCAGGGCTCACCCACCTCGACCTTCAGGCCGGCCTCGGTCAGGCGGTCCTGAAGCAGCCAACGGGCCTTCTCTGCGAAGCCGGCCAGCCGCTCCTCCGCGTTGGTGAAACCGGTGATGCGGTAGCCGGCGTACGCGTTTGCGCCATCCGGCCCGACCGCGGCCAGCAACGCGGCCGGGCCGTGGCACACCACGCCCACCGGCAGGCCGCGTTGCAGTGCCTGGGCCAGGATGCGGCCGGAGTCGGCGTCGACCGCCAGGTCCTCCATCGGTCCGTGGCCACCGGGGACGTACACGGCGTCGTACTCGTCGAGACGCACATCGGCCAGCGCCACCGGGGCGCGGAACTCGGCGGCCTCGCCCAGCGCCTTCTCCAGCTTCGCCGCCGCCTCGGGGCCGCCGGCGGCGTCCGGCGCGAGGCTGGCGGGATCGACGGGCGGTGCCACGCCGCCGGGCGTCGCCACGGTGATCTCGTGGCCGGCGGACCTGAACTTTTCGTAGGGGACCAGGGCCTCCTCGGCCCAGAAGCCGGTGCGGTGGGCGGTCCCGTCGGCCAGCGTCCACCGGTCGGAGCCGGTCACCACAAAGAGGATCTTCACCATAGAACCTTCCTACCCCACGTTCCGTAACCCGCCCCCTCGACCCGCCCCAACCACTGACCATCTTCTGCGCCGCAATTCACATCAAGATGAGCAAAAGGGGTGAAATGTCGCTTGATAATCCGCAGAGAATTGAGGATTTTGGCTGTCGGAACGACCACGATCCTCAACTCTTGCCCGGCAGCAACCAAAGCCCGAAGCTCGGGATTTTGCTACACGCCCAGTCGGCCACCGGAAACGCGAAAAGATAAATCATTTATACTTCTAGCAAGAATCCCCTGCCGATATTCCGTCGCCAATGACCCTATGATGCGGTGCTATGACTTTCATGCCCGCAAGGCGAAGCTGGGCTTTAGGATTATTTATTTCATTTATCGCAGGCCTCCTTTCGGTGGGGCTTTCCCTGGCGACGGCCGTGCCCGCCACCGCCACCCCCACGACCACCGCCACCCCCACAACCACCACCGCAACCACCGAGCCGCTGTTCATCGGCTGGTCGGGCCTGCTGCCGCCGCTACCGGCCGCATACGCCCCCGCGCAGGCACAGCAGTGTGCCGACGGCGCCCCCGAGTGCGTCGACGCGACGATCACGCAGATGCGGAGCCGCTTTGCGCCGCTCGCGGCGAGCTGCGACCACAACGCGGTGTTCGCCCTGACCTATCTGCGGACCACCGAGGAGTACCGGCGCACGGCTGCCCAGCCCGGCTTCTTCACGGACGTCGCCTATGTCAACACCGAGGACGCAGTCTTCGCCGCGTACTACTTCCATGCCTACGACGCCTGGCTCACCGGCGACGGCGGCGGCGTCTCCCCCGCCTGGCAGATCGCCTTCGACGCGGCGGCCGGCCGCCAGCTCGCCGGCGCCGGGAACATCCTGCTCGGGATGAACGCGCACGTGAACCGGGACCTGCCGCTGGTGCTCGCCTCGCTGGGACTGGTGACGGCGGGCGGCCAGAGCCGCAAGGCGGACCACGACAAGGTCAACGTCATGCTCAACCGAGTGATCGACCCCCTGCTGCGGGAGGCCGCGGATCGGTTCGATCCATCCATCGACGACATCGCGAGCCCGCTCGGCCTGTCCTACACGGTGCTCATGCAGATTCTCGTGGCCTGGCGTGAGACAGCCTGGCGCAACGCCGAACGCCTGGTGAACGCACCCACCGCCGAGGCCCGCGCACAGATCCAGCGCGAGATCGAGACGACCGCCGCGGCGACCGCGACCGTCCTGCGCACCGCCTACGCCGTGCCCCGCCTGCTGCCGCTGGGCCAGAACAGGGATACCTACTGCGCGGCGCGTTCGGCGAGATCCTGATCGCCGAGGGGGCCCGATGATCTCGTCAGCATCTGATGCCGTCCCGCTTCCTGACCCGGGTCAGGACGCCCTCCGGTTACTCGACACACTCGGCGAGGTCGTGTTCCAGACCGACGCCGAGGGCCGTTGGACCTACCTCAACCGGGCGTGGACACGGCTGACCGGCTTCGAGATCGGTCCCAGCCTCGGATCACGCTTCCTGGACTATGTCCACCCCGACGAGCTGCAGCACACGATCGCGTTGTTCATGGCGGTGGTGGCCGGCGGCGCCGACCACTGCCACCACGAGACCCGGTACCGCACCCGGGACGGCAGCTACCGCCGGGTCCAGATCCGGGCGATGGTCATCCGCGACGACGCCGGCGAGGTGGTCGGCAACACCGGCACGATCCTCGACGTCACCGCCTCCCGCCACGGCACGGAGACGATCGGTGAACACGCCGCGCTGCTGGAGCTGGTATCAGCGCAGGCCCCCGGTGGGGACCTCCCGGTCGGCGTCGCCCTGTACGGCGGCGCCGACCGGCGGCTGCGGCGCGCCTCACCGGTCATCGACCGGATCGCGGGCAGGCCGCAGCGCATCGGCACGCCGCTCACGCACCTGGTGGAGCTGCTGCGGCCGGTCGACCCACGGCAGCGGCAGCGGTCCCTCGGTGGCCCCTGGGGCCTGGTCTCAACCGCGATCACGACCCGTCAGGCACAGACCGGCGACATCGACGTCACCGTCGGCAACGGCCCCGTCCTGTCCCTGCGGGTGTCGGTGATCCCTTATGCGCAGGACGGCGACGACCTGCTCGCGCTCGTGCTCGCCGACGTCACCGACCTGCGCCGGGCCGAGCGCCGCCAGGCGGGCCTCGCGCGGCTCGGCGACCATGCCGTGTCCGGTCACGACGTCGACAGCCTGGTGGTCGAGGCGACGGCGCTGGTCACCTCGACGCTGGACGCAACCGAATGCGAGCTCATCCGCCTCGACGACGGCGGCGTGCCGACAGGAACCGAAGCGGGAACAGGTGCGGGGCCTGCTGCGAACGCAGGCGCTGGGCCGGGTACGGGTACGGGTACGGCGCCGGGTACGGGTACGTCGCCGGGTACGGGTGCGGAAACGGGCTTGGCCGTGGAACCAGGCGGGGGCAGGGGCGCGGGCCCCGGCGCAGGCGCGGCGGCGGTGAGCGCCCGGCTCGCGGAGACCCGCTACGCATCGCACAGCGACAACGATCTGACCATCCTCACCATACGAATCGGCAGCCGCTGGTCGCCGTACGGCCTCCTGGCGATTGCTCGATCGCCGCAGTCCCGTCGCTTCACCGAGGATGAGACCACGTTCGTCCAGTCCGTCGCGCACGTTCTCACCGCCGCGATCGAGCGGGAGCGCGCGGAACACGAGCTGCGCCGGCTCTACGAGCGGGCGGAACGTGGCAACGCCTGGCTCGCGGCCAGCGCTCGGATGACGGCCGCCGTCCTCGTGGCCCCGGACCAGGTGACCGCCTTCGACACGGTCGCCACCCTGGCCCGCCAGATGGCCGGCGTCGACCTCGCCACGGTCGCGGTTCCCGACGAGAACGGCAACCTGGTGGTGACGACGGCCGACATCGCCACCGGCCTCCCGGTCGGGTCCGAAGCACTCCGTGGCCTGACGATCCGCCTCTCCGACGAGCGCACCCTGGACGAACTGGCCCGCGGCGCAATGGTCATCCTCGACCATCTCGATCTCCACGGCAGCCGGCTCACCCCCGTGCCGGACCTGCCCTTCGCCACCGCGCTCGTCGTCCCCCTGCGCATCACCGGCAAGGCCCCGGCCACGCTCATCCTCTGCAATCGCGCCGGCATCGAGCACCACCAACCCCGCGACCACGACCTGGTACAGGCATTCGCCAACGACGCCTCGCTCGCCCTCGAACTCGTCCACGCCCAGCAGGAGCGAGCCCGCCTCGCGGTCTTCAAGGACCGCGACCGCATCGCCCGCGACCTGCACGACCAGGTCATCCAGCGGCTGTTCGCGGTCGGCCTGCAGCTACAGTCGCTCATCCGTCTCATCGGGGACCTGGCCGCGGCCCGCCTGACGGCCGCCACCAACGCCCTCGACCAGACCATCGACGACATCCGCCGCACGATCTTCAACCTCCAGACCGGCTAGCCGGGGAGGCACCCATCGGGCGGACCAGGCTTCCCGCGGGCACGGAACGTCTCGTCCGACTCCGATCGGGAGAGGCGTCGTGAAGCTTTCCGCGAGTGGCTGTCCTCCAGCAGCACCCGTCCGGTCTCTGAGAAGACAGAGCCAGGTGAAGGAGGACAACGGTGAGCGACGAAACAGGGGAAGTCGGGATCGAGCGCATGCCGGGCGTGTCGTTCGGCGGCGGGCATGCGCCGGCGGCGAGCCGGCAGCGTCAGGTCACCGCGGGCCGAGCCGGGTCGGCTGGATGAGCGTCGGGAGCGAGTTCGGACGGCTGCCGATGACGCTCGTCGGCAGGCCGCCGGTGGAACAACTGTCAGCGCTGCCGTCCGACCACGGCGCTGGGCCGCCATCCGGCCAGGCGGACGAGCCGCCGTCCGGGTCGGCATCCGATGTCGATGAGATCGACTGGCGAGCGCAGGCACCGGCCACCCCCACGAGCAGCTCGACGTTCGAGCAGTACGTCCGGTCGAACGCCACGACCTTGCTGCGCACGGCGATGTTCCTCACCGGCGACCGGCACGCCGGCGAGGACCTCCTGCAGGATGTGCTGGAACGGGTCTACAGCCGGTGGCGACGGATCGACGACCCCGACCGCTACATACGCCGGGCCCTGGTGAACGGTGCGTCGAGGCGATCGCGCCGCCGGCGGCGGGTTCGTGAGGAGCGGCTCGACGGCCTGTCGGGTACCGGCCGCGACATCGACGTCAGCCAGCTCGGGATGACCGACCGGGTGGCGGTCCGCGAGCAGTTGCTGGCGGTGCTGCGCACGCTGCCCACCCAGCAGCGCGCGGTACTCACGCTGCGCTATTTCGACGACCTGCCCGATCCGGAGGTCGCGGCACTTGTCGGCTGCTCTCCGGGGACCGTCAAGACTCACACCGCTCGAGGTCTGGCCCGGATGCGTGCGGCACTCGCCACAGCGCAGGACGCGCCGCGCCCGCGCACGGCATCTCCGCAGGCGCCCGGGCAACCCAGGCAACCCCCATCGCGAGGAGGTCAGGCATGACCACGACGGATGCGCAGACGCCACCGCCCGAGCCGGCCAGCCCCGACGAGGCCGCACACAGCAGCGCAGGCGTCGACGACCGAGCCCGCGCGACGTTCACCCTGGCGGCGGAGGGAGTCACAGCCGACCCATACCTCTTTGATCGGATAGTGGCCCGGCGCCGGCGGCATCGGCGTCGCCTCGTCGCGGCGTCGAGTGTCGCATGTTCACTGGCACTGGCACTGGCCGGCGGGCTCCTGCTCGCGCTGCCGCCGGGCGGTAACAGCGGGCACTCGGTGGTCCCCGCCGGCACGAGTGCCCCGGTACGCCCACCGGTCGTCGAGGTCTCCCCGATCGACGTGTACGGGATGAAGGTCACCCGGCTACCGGCCGGCCTCGAGTCGGCGGGCATCCGGGTCAGCGATGACTACTGGTATTCCCTCACGATCCCGGCGAGGCGGGGCCAGGTAGCGATCACTGCCGGATTCACCGGCAGGAGCGATCCGGCCTCGACCGAGCCGGAGGCCGGTTACCACGTGACCGTCCTGCCTGGGGCCCCGTCGGATCTGGAAGCCATCCTCGATCCCAAGGAAGAAGTGACGGACCTGGCCTCCTACGGCGGGCGGACTGCCGAGCGCACCACTGTCGACGGTGCGCCCGCCGTTCTGGTGACCGAGTCGTTGACCGACAGCAAGAAGGTCGCCCGCCCGGTCTATTCGTTGTGGTGGGCGACGCCGCAGGGAATGGTGGGGGTTGGCGGTGCGCCGGAGGTGAACGCGGTTCGCGCCATCGCCGAGGGAATCGAAACCGGTCCGGCACCGGCGGGCCCGGCGGATCCCGCCACGGCGACCACGCAGGTGCAGGCGGCGGTCGTCACGGCGTTCTCGGAGGACACCCCGCCCGCCGACCGGGCTGCCGCCGTTGAGGATGGTGAATCCCTGTTGGGGCGCGGCGATGCCTTCGCGATGGAGTATCCGGAACAGGACGGCCTCCATCCGATCAGGGTGGCGGAGGTGTCGTTGGTCCGATTCCTCAGCCCCGTTCAGGCGGTGGTCGCGTTCCAGCGGGCTACCGAGGACCGGGCCACCGTGGGGTACAGCAGCGGTGACGCCATGGTCCGCTTCGACGGTACGCGCTGGGCGGTGGAACGAGAGTCGTTCTGCGCGTACACCCGGGATCCGACAGCCTGCCGCGCCGACTAGCCCTGCCTTCCGCAGGTGCGTGCGGAAGGCAGCCGACCGGCAGGATGATCACCTCGGGTGGGAACCGTAGTCGTAGTCGTCGTCGGCATCCAGGTGGCTTCGGGCCGGAAGGTCAGGGACGCAGCGCGGCGGCGACTCCGGCGGAGTCCTGGATGTCCTGGAGCCTGGTGACGAGGCCGTCCGAGCCGAACGTCCAGACGTGGACGAGGTCCTCGGTGAACGATCGGCCGGTGGAGCGGATCGTCGCCCGCATTTCCAGCAGGACGGCGACCCGCTCGCCGGCGGCGAAGAACTCGACGGGCGCGAAGTGGGCTATGTCGAACTCCTGGCCGAGGATGGCGAACACCTCCGCCGCCTGTTCCCGACCGGTGCGAACTCCGAAATAGGCGAGGTCGGCGGGACCGGCGTTGCTCCACACGACGTCCGGCGCCAGCGCGGCGAGCACGCCTTCGACGTCCCCGGACCCGAACGCCGCGTAGATCGACTGAACTCGCTCCAGGTTCGCGGTACCCAGCCTGTTGTTCTCGGTTGCCACAAGTCGTCTCCTGTCCTGGCCCGGTGAGCTCCGGGGCCGTCAGCGCGAACGGCATCAGCATCGCGGCCGGACGACGGGCACAACCAGGACGGATCGCACCCGAGGTGCTGGCAGCCTGGGGCAGAGCGGTGCATGGGTCTGACAGACCCTGGTTGAACCGACGAATGGTCGTCCACACTGCGGGGCATGGGCTCCTCCACCAGCACGCCTCGGTCCGCCTCGGTGATCCCGCTCCGGGACTTCCTGCGCGCCCGGCGGGCGCGGCTGTCACCCGAGGAGGCCGCGGTGGTCTCGACCGGTGTCCGCCGGGTTCCCGGCCTGCGTCGGGAGGAGGTGGCGGCCCTGGTTGGGGTGAGCGTCGACTATTACGTCCGGTTGGAGCAGGGCAGGGTGCGGCCGTCGGACTCGGTGCTCGACGCGGTTGCTCGCGCGCTGCGCCTGGACGAGACCGAACGGGCACATCTGCGGCGGCTTGTTCATCCGGGCACGGACAGAGCCGCCCAGGGCCGGGCTGAGAACGTGCGCCCTGAGGTTCAGGAGCTACTTGACGGGCTCGGCGACCTGCCGGCGCTGGTCGTGAACGCCCGCCTCGACATTCTGGCGTGGAATCGGCTCGCCGCGGCGCTGATCTGCGACTTCGCGGTACTGCCCCCCGAGCACCGCAACGCCGTCTGGTTGCTGTTCGTCGATCCGGCGACCAGGCGGCTCTACGTCGACTGGCCGCAGGTCGCCGGCGAAGCCGTGGCGATTCTTCGCGTGGCCAGCGCCGCGAACGCTGACCGCGCGACGATCGAGCTCGTCGACAATCTGTCCCGTACGAGTTCGGAGTTCCGTGCGTTCTGGGCCCGACACGAGGTCCACGCGAAGACGCACGGTACCAAGGCGTTCCACCACCCGGTGGTCGGCCCGCTGACTCTGCGCTTCGAGACTCTCGGACTCTCCGGAGAACAACATCGCATGATCACATACTTTCCCGCCGGCGCCGAATCCGCCGCGACCCTGCGTCTCCTGGCCGCCTGGAAGGACGAACACCCCGCTCACGACAACGCGCACACCGCACTTTTCGCGTGACAGGGCTGTACTACGTGACAGAGCTGTACTACCTGTGAACTCCCCTGCCGGACCGAGAAACTCGCCCGGACCCTCGGCGCTGACCTCGCTGGATGAACACCCCAGCTACGGGACCGATCCAGCGTGGTGCTCCCCTGGAGAAGCCTTCCTGGCATGTTTAGGTGATTTCGATGCGGCGGTGGACCGGGTCGTGCGGTCAGGCGATACGGTGGGCAATACGTTGCGGATATACGGTCCGCGAGGAGGAGTAGGGATTACTCATGGCCCAGAAAACCATCGTTTCGCTGATCGATGACCTTAGTGGCGAGACCGCCGATGAGACCGTCCGGTTCGGGTTGGACGGCGCGCAGTACGAGATCGACCTGTCCGAGGCGAACGCCACGAAGCTGAGGGAGGCCCTGGCCTCGTTTGTTTCCGCGGGTCGCCGTTCCGGTGGTCGTCCGGCCAGTGGACGGCGCGGTCCGCGTGCCGCCTCGCCTCGCTCCGCGGGTACGGACCGTACCGCTGACATCCGCGAGTGGGCACGCGGTAACGGCTACACGGTGAGCGACCGGGGCCGCATCGCCGCGAACATCGTCGAAGCGTTCGACAAGGCCCACTGACCACACCGGCTCGACCGACGGTTCCGCGTCGCCGGCGGGACGACCGCGGCCTTGTCGGTAGTGACCTCGACCGGGCGGCGCCCATCGTCAGCGCTCGAGCCGCCAGAGCCGTATCGTTCCGTCCTGACTGCCGCTGGCCAGGACGGGTGCGGCTCGGTCGAGGGAGCACGCGAGGGACATCAACCAGCCTTCCTGGCCGGACGGAACCAGCCCCTCGAGCCGGGGGTGTTCGGGGTCCTCCACGTTCCAGATGCCCATCGTGCCGTCATAGCTGGCGGTCGCCACGATCCTGTCGTCCGGGGAGAACAGCACCGACCAGATGGTGTTGTGATGGCCGGTCACGGGCTTTCCGATCATCTGGGGCCTGGCGAGGTCGACGGTGTTCCACAGCTGTGCAGATGCGTGTGCACGAGGGTGTCGCGCACCCTGGCGCCGCCCCGACGCCGGGACGTCCGCCGGGTGAATATCCGCAGCGGGTGTGAGGGCGGCGAGGACGCGGTGGGCGTCGGCGATCAGCCGTCCGGCGAGTGGGGTGAGGGAGGCCTCGCCTCGTCGCGCGGACCCGTGAGGGAGGGGATGTGCCCTGATCTGACCGTTACCGGCACCGCGGCGGCCGGGGGCCGGTGTAGGGGCCGGCGGTGCGGTCGGAAGAGCGTTGGGGCGAATAACCCGTCCGATACGCGATGTGTCCATCCGGGTGCGTGGTGTGCGGTTCGGTGAGGGTGGGTAACTCCGGTCGAGAGGGCCTGACTTGTTGGGAGGAGGGGTATGCCTGCCCATCATGGCTGTCTGGGACCGCGCAGCGAGGTCTGCGCACCCGGCGACGCGCTGATGGGTCTGCTGGATCTGCTCCGGCGGCGGCTGCGGATGGAGATCGCCTGGCTCGGCCGCCTTGACGGTGGTCTCCTGATCCTTCAGGGGCTCTGCGGCAACGCCCAGCCGTTCGGTCTCGCCCTCGGCTGCACCATCCGCCGCGACGCCGGCGTGTTCGGGCGGGTGCTCACCGGGGACCTCCCGGAACTGATCCCCAACACGCGGCGGGACCCCCGCACTGCGGACATCATCTCGGTACAGGACCTGGGTATCGGCGCCTATGCGGCGACACCGATCCTCGACACGGATGGGAACCTCTACGGGCTGGTCGGGTGCCTCCACCGGCATCCGCAGCCGTCCCTCGGCGACCGGGACATACGGTTCCTGCGGCTGCTCGCCCGCTTCCTGACCGGCTACGTGTCCGACCTCCACAGGATGTGGGAGATCCGAAGCCGTGTCTGGCACCGTGTGCACACTCTGATCGACTCCGACGGTCTGCGCATCCACTACCAGCCCGTCATCGACCTCGTCGCCGGACGCACCGTCGGTGTCGAGGCCTTGACCCGTCTGCCCGACCCGCGCCTGTCCACCGCCGCGCTGTTCCGCGACGCGGCCGCCGCCGGTCTCGGCCCCGAACTGGAGATCGCCGCGATCCAGCGGGCGCTGCCCGTGCTGCCCGCCCTTCCCGACGATGTACGCCTCGCCGTCAACGCCGCTCCGTCGACGGTCACCGGCGGTCTTGTCGACCTTCTCCTCGACACCGGCGACCCCAGCCGGCTCGTCGTCGAGATCACCGAGGCGGAACAGGCCTACGACAACCCCGACCTGGTCGAGGCTGTCCGCCTGCTTCGCCGCCACGGTGCCCTCATCGCCATCGACGATCTGGGAGCCTGCTACTCCGGCCTGGAGATGCTGCTCAGTCTGCGGCCGGACGTCGTGAAAATCGACAGGGTTCTCATCAAGAACATGAGCGGCGATCCCGTCCGCCGGGCGATCGTCGCGGGAATCACCACCATCGCCCGGGAGACGGGGTGCCGCGTCGTCGCCGAAGGCATCGAGACACAGGCGGACCTGACCGCGGCCCAGGAAGCCGGTATCCACTGTGGGCAGGGATACCTCCTCGGTCGTCCCACTCCCGACCTGCGCGCCGCATGCCGGTCTCCTTTCGCCTTCAGCGCGCTCACCCGGCGCTGAAGGCGTTGTTCCCGGCCATACACAGGTTCGGACCGGCAGAGACGGGAAGCCGGCGCGTGCCGAGAGGGCGACTGCGTGTCGGATCTCCGGGGCGGCGAGACCGCAGTGGCTCGTGGACGGCCGGGATCGGGTGTTCTGCCACCTACGCCGAGATCAAGTCCTTCTTCGCGAAGGAAGGTGGCGCCGGCCGAGAGGCCAGCGTCGTTCTGCCGGTAGGCTGCGGCGATCCCCGCTGTTGACGCCGGGTTGCCGGCTCCGTCGTCGTGTTCACGTCCACGGTGTCGCCTCGCCTGCTGCCCGCGGATGCGCACACCATTGACGCTTAGTAGGTACCTCGGCTCTCGAGCAGCGGCAAGGCTAAAGCGCCCCGCGGTGCGGGCAGAACGCCGAACTGTGTAGGGGAATCATAGTGAGCCGGTCAGCGCCGTCCTTGGACGCCGCCGACGTGGCGGTCGTGAGGATGACCGCACGGTCGAATCATGAATTCCGTCGAGGAAATGAGCTCGTACGAGAAAACAGGTTCAACAGAAACCGCTTCAGTTCAAGGAGAGCGCGCGCCCGGGCACCCTGGCCCCATGGAACAGCGGGGAAGCAGTGGCCCATGTTTCGGGCGATGTGCGTGCTGGGCCGGCACGCCGCCGGCCCAGCACGCACATCAGATCAGGTCAGATCGACCTTTCAGCCGGCCGCGTCAGCAGGAGCGGGTGAAAGGCTTGTTGGCGAACCGGTCGGCGAGGAAGCCCACCGCGTCGCTCTGGGTAGTAAGGATGCCCGTGGCGTGCTCGCCGGGGTAGTCCTTCCAGCTGATGGGTGCACCCGCCGCGCAGTAGGTGTCCTTCAGTGCGACGGCCTGCGGCCGCGCGACCAGCTCGTCGACCGGCCAGGCGTGGTAGAGGAAGGTCGGAACCTTGGGCGCGACGGCGCCGAGCTTCTGCTCGTTGAGGCGGGTCAGCCAGGCCGAGGTGGTCAGCGGGTTGGTCGTCGTGTAGTCACTGAGCTTTCGGAACGGGTAGATGATGAGTGATTCGACGCAGTCGTCGCTGAAGTCGGTGAAGAACTTCTTGCCGGCGGCGTTGAGGTAGCTGTCGAGGTTGAGTTCGGGGTAGGCGGCGTCGAGGCCCAGCGCCGCCATCGCCAGGACGGCGAAGCCGAGGCCGCCGTCGAGCTGCTTGGAGACGGCCAGCAGGTCGGCCGGGATGCCGCCGGCGGAGATGGCCTTGAGGTTGAGTTCGGGGGCGTAGGTGGGCTGGAGCTCGCCGGCCCACGCGGCGGCGCCGCCGCCCTGCGAGTAGCCGAGCAGGCCGACCGGGTTCGCGGTGCTTAGGCCGGTCTCGGGCAGCCGCTGGGAGGCGCGGATTATGTCGAGGACGGCGCGGCCTTCGGATTGGCCGACGACGTAGGTGTGGACGCCCGGGGTGCCGAGCCCTTCGTAGTCGGTCATCGCCACGGCGAAGCCCTTTTCGAGGGCCTTGTCGATGAAGCCCTGGTTCTGGGCGACGCTGACCAGCGGGTTCTTCGACGGGGCGCATGCGTCGCCCAGGCCGACCGTGCCCGAGGCGAGCGCGACGATCGGCATACCGACCGGGCTCTTGCCCTTCGGGACGAGAATCGTGCCGGACACCGCGTTCGGCTGCCCCAGGGCGTTCCTCGAGTGGTAGAGGACGAGATAGGAGCTCGCGTTGCCGGAATCGGCCTGCTTGCGGTACCAGATCACGTCACCCGGGTTACCGGCGGGAAGCGGCGACGGCGGGGTGTAGAAGGCGTCACCGGCGGGCCCCTCGACGGCTGCCGCGGCCGGTTGAGCACCGATGATCACGGGCAGAAATGCGCCGACCATGGCCAGCGCCAGCGTCGACACGAGCGAGCCGATCTTCGTTCGTGACCAGATCCCGCGGCCGGATAAGTTTCGTCCCATCCCGGTCCACCTTCTTTCTTCATCCTGTGAGCGGCGCCGTAGGAACCGTGGCCGGTCCCGGGCCCAGGGCAGTTTTCGGGCAGAGAAAATCAGACTAGGGTGCTTGATCCAGGGGTGCGGCGCGGATCGAAACACGGCACAGCTCATCCAGAGAAGGGCTTCTCTCGCTCTTCCGGAATGCCGCTGAAGGATGCCTTCCACATGGCCGTGGAAGTCTTCTGCCAATGGCGTTGCCGGCGGTATCCAGCGGCCACCGGGCACCGCGCAGGCCACGGCAGGTCCATGCCTACCGGAGGCCTGCCAACTACGGGGAACGTGCCTGTCTGACCACGGATCCTCCTGGCTTGGCACCGCTACCCACGAGTTACCGGTTGGTGTTACTTGCGAGTAGGATCCGGACTATAGCAAGACGGCCTACCGTTGCCAATACCGAGACGAAAATCACATCTCGGACCCTTTTCGAGGATGCCGGCGAGGGTAGTCCGTGCTTGCATGGCCCGTCCACCTGGCACGGACTACCTCCGGCAACCGGGCCAGATCACGCCGACAGGGCGCCCACCGATCCCGTAGCGTCCGGTCCGCGGCGTACTCGTGGCGAGGCCGTGAGGACGTAGTCGGGCTCCTTCTTCGTCGAGCGAGGCCCAGCGAACGCGGGAACGTTCCGGACTTCGCCCTGCGCTCTGTCGGTGTGGACGGGCGTGGAGCTGGGCGCATCGACCGCCGATCGGTCCGGGCAGGACGGAGCCGCCGTAGTACTCGGAGCCGGGGCAAGTCCGGCACATGGGAAGGGCGGCAGGGGTTCGGGGAGCGGGGATGCGGACGAAGCTTCACCGTTGGGCGGCGGCCGACACCGAGATCGCGGGCAACAAGGGCGCGCGCACCGTCGGTCACCCTCAGGCCCGGCAACGCGGCCGGGCCGCTGACATCCACTGCGCCGGCGCTGTTGCACTACGGGGAAGCTGGGCATGCCAGCGGCCTGGACGTCGGCCGGTCAGACGGCGGCGGCGAGTTCGGTGAACGCGGCTGCCAGGCGTAGCTGCCGGTCGGTGTCGATGGCGAGTTCGTAGTGGCCGCGGCGGATGTTCTGCACCAGGGCGTGTCCGGTGCTGACGTTCTGGACGGACCGCAGGCGTTTCAGCCCGCGCATCGGCCGCAGCCGGGCTTTCAACCGGCCGTGGTCGGCTTCGATCCGGTTGTTCTCCCGGGCGGCGTCAACGTGCCAGGCCTCGGGCAGCAGCTCGTCGAGGATCCTTGGGTAGACATACCAGCCCACCGCGAAGACGATCACCTCGGGCGGGAACCGGAACCCCGCGAACTCCGACGCCAGAAGCGGTGGACAGGCACGACGTCGACGCACCACCCCTGGCCTATCGCTTCACGTTCTACTGCCGCTACCTGAACGACGGGACCCGCATCCCAGCCCGGTTCGCTCTCCTGCCGGCGTGCCTGTCAGGAGGTCTCAGCGGGCGGCGGGCTGGCCGCTGGTTGGCGTGGCTGCTGGTTGAGCCGCTGGGCTTCGGCGAGCTGGTCTTCAAGGATGACGATGCGGCAGGCGGCGTCGATCGCGGTGCCCTGGTCGACGAGCTCGCGGACGCGGGAGGCGATCCGCAGCTGGTAGCGGGAGTAACGGCGGTGGCCGCCCTCCGAGCGCAGCGGCGTGATCAGCCGGGCTTCGCCGAGGGCCCGCAGGAAGGCCGGCGTGGCGCCGATCATCTCGGCTGCGCGACCCATGGTGTAGGCGGGGTAATCGTCGTCGTCGAGACTGTGAGCGGGTTTATGGGTGCTCTCAGGGGTCATCGCGCCTCTCATGACACATCGAGGGGCCCTGGCGCCATGCGGCACCAGGGCCCCGGAGGGTTCAACACCATCTACCGGCCAGAACGAGCCGGATTCTGGAATCCGCACGCCGACCCGAGAGGGCGTGGGTGCGGGGATCGCGTATGCGTGACCGGGGACCACCTTCCAATCCGGGGCCTGCGCGGTATCCGAGCGAGCTAGACCATCGCTCGGGCGATCCTGACGGTGTCCGCTCCTCTCTCCTCATCGGTCACCTGCCGGGTATTTCCGAACTTCTCTCGGTGGTGCTCGGCGGCCTGCCTGGCCGCCGCCCTGCTCGCGCCAGTTCGTATCTGCCGCGACCCTGATCTCTCTTGGCTACGACAGGAACTCTACCTACCGCGAAGCCCAGATGTCTACCGCAACGGCGACAGATTTTTCGGGGCCGAGGTGTCGATGCCGAGGCGGGAACCGTTCAGACACTCACTCGGCGTCAACACGCGCCGAAGAGGTCGGCCCGGGGGTCAGCCAGCAGCCAATCCGGCGGGCGCTGCGGACCTTCGGGTCCCCGAGCAGGGTCGGATAGATGCCGCCGGCCAGTACCCACGACCGGGAGGTCGGGGCTTTGACACCCTGGGGCGGGCCCGGTCGCCCGTTCGGTGCGCCGCTTCTACCTGTCCTGGTCCTGCCCGTATTCCGCGCGAAGATCCGGGGAGTCACCGAGGAGCCGTGTCCGGTCAGAAACGCCGGTAGGGGGCTGCTCGTCCTCTCGCGTCCCTCCAGAGAGCAGCGCGGAGAACCAGCCCTGCAGGAGTAGCGCGTCCTTCGGGTCGGTACCGGATGGTGATCTCTCTCCATGAACACTGGGCCCCGCTCTCCCGTGGATGCCACGTGGGCACCTCGTGTGCGTTCCACGTGATCAGGTGCGGGGCGGACGGGCAAGACCCCTCTTCGTCGACCCTTGCGGGACTCTCTGCCCTGGGCCCCGGCCCGTTTCGTGGAGAAGGAGTGAGGACCCGGCAGGAACCGGGCGCGCAGGCCGTGACGCCTCCACCAGGCGGGCGTGCGGCCGGGGACGCGCCAAAAGGGGCCCTGATGCCATAGGCATCAGGGCCCCGAGGATTCACACCATCTACTGGGTTAGATACGTCGGGTTGTCTGAGTTCGCGTGGCCGGCCCCGGAAGGGCAGGCGTATGGACATTGCAATTCGTGACCAGGGACGACCTTCCAATCCGGAACCTGCGGTAACCGGGCGAGTCAGACCATCGCTCGGGTGATTACTCCTCTCCGTGTCGCCCGAGGGGGTCCTACCGACCTTCTGGGGTGGTGCTCGGCGGCCTTCCCCGGCCGCCGTCTTGCTTTCGCGCCAGTTCATGCCTGCCGCGACCATGTGACTCTCTTGGCTACGACAGGAACTCTACCCAGGGCGGTGCCCGATGTCTACTGTGACCGGAACAGATTTTCTGGCTCTCAGGAGACAGCTGCCCTGCGCTCTCGGCATACTTGACGCGTGCGTGGACGGGGCCGGCCGTGCCGCTGGAGCTCGAACAGGTCGGTCGGACGGCCCCGAGCCTCTCTCAGGGGACGAAGGGCGGGGCCACGGCGGCCTGACCGAGCTGGACCGGCAGCGCAGCGGCACTGTTGGAGAAGAATGACGGAACCGGTGGCAGGGTCGCGGGGTCGGCCGCCAGACGGAGGTCCGGGTACCGGGCGAACAGAGCGGGCAGGGCGACGCCTGCCTCCAGGCGCGCCAGGTGCGCGCCCAGGCACAGGTGCGGTCCGCCGCCGAAGGACAGATGCCGCTGGGGGGCGCGGGTGACGTCGAACTGGTCGGCGTCGGGGCCGTACTGGCGGGGGTCCCGCCCGACACCGCTGTACGCGGCGAGAATCGCGTCGCCCTTCGCGATCGTGACGCCCGCGATCGTGACATCCTCGAGCGGGTAGCGGGCGGGGAAGTTCCCGATCGGCGCGTCCCAGCGCAACACCTCCTCGACCACACTGGACCAGGTCGCGGCGTCACCGGCGACGGCGATGGCCTTCTGGTCCGGATGCGTGAGCAAGGCGCGTACGCCGTTCGTGATGAGACTCAGCGTGGTCTCGTGGCCGGCGGTGAGCAGCAGCCAGATGGTGTCGACGAGCTCCTCGGTGGTCAGCGCCGCCTCGTCCTCCTCGCGCAGCTTGATCAACGCACTGGTGAGGTCCTCACCGGGCTCGTCGCGACGCAGCCGCACCAGCTCGGCGAGCAGGGCCAGGCGCTGCCGCTCGGTGGCCACGGCCTCCTCGCTGCTGGTATCCGTACGGAAGATGCTGTCGACAAGCCGGCGGAGCTCGGCCCGCCATTCCCGCGGGACGCCCAGCAGCTCGCAGATCACCTGCATCGGCACCGGGTAGGCGTAATGCGACCGCAGATCCACCGATCCGTCGGGGCCGGCATGGGAGGGGAGCTCGTCCAGCAGCTCGGCGACGATCTGGTTGACGCGGGGACGGAGCTGTTCCGCCCGGCCGCGCGTGAACACCCGGGTCACCGGTCGGCGCAGGCGGGAGTGCGTGACGCCGTCGCTGGTCACCATGTTGGTCACCTTGATCATGCCGACCAGCGGCCAGTCGTCGGTGATCGTCCCGTCCTGGATGGCGCTCCAGTTCCGCCAGTTCTTGCTCACCCGCTCGTCCGCCACCAGTTCGGCGAGCAGGGCGTGGTCGGTGACCACCCACACGCGGATGCCGCCGGGCAGCTCGGCCTGCACCACCGGACCCGCCTCCCGCAGCCGGCGCTGTTCGCCGTGGTGATCGGCGCCGAAGGGGTCCAGGGGAACCAGCGGGATGGCGGTCGAGTCAGCCATGCGAGACCTCCTGCTCAACGATGGGCACGTCGGATGCGGCGAAACGCACTGGAAGGCTTGCCGGGCAGCGGGTCCACGGCGAGGGCAACAGCTCGATCTCATCCGGAAGAATGGCCAAGGTGAGGTCGTGCAGTTCTGTCAGGACGGTCGTGACGGCTGTGCGGGTGATCAGACGGCTGGGGTCCAGGGCCGGGCAGGTGTGCGGGCCGGCGGAGAACGCCAGGTGCGAACGGTTGCCGGTCTCCAGCCATGGGTCGTCGGTGTGCATGCGCGCGTCGGCGTTGGCCGCGCCCAGGCCGAGGATCAGGGCGTCGCCCGCACGGATGGTCTGCCCGGCGAGCTCGGTGTCGGCGAGCGCGTACCGGGCGGGCATGTTGGCCATGGGTGGATCGCGGAACAGCACCTCGTCGAGCGCGTCGTCCACGCCCAGACGGCCGCCGTGCAGGCGCCCGGCGAACCGAGGGTCGGTGAGCATCAGCCGGATGGTCTGCGCGATCCACGAGGTCGTCGTCTCGTAGCCGGCCGAGATCATCAGAACGATGGACTGCACGACCTCGTCGCTGCCGTGCAGGTTCGGGTGCGCCAGGAAGGCGGTGGTGAGGTCCTCGGCCGGGCTGGCCGCGTGCGACTGCATGACCTCGGTCAGGATGCGTTCGAAGGTGCGGTTGCCCTCCTGCGAGTCCTCGCCGCTGCCGAACAGGGCGATCAGGCCGGCCCGCAGCTGATGGCCGTGCTCGGTGGAGATTCCGAACAGGCTGGAGACCGCCAGCATGGGAATGACCGACGCGTACTCGGTGACCAGGTCGGCCTCGCCGCGTTTCGCGAACCCGCGGATCAGCTCTCGGCAGGTCGCCTGCAGCGAGCGCCGGAGGGCATGCTGGTCCATGCCCGCGATGCCCTCGTCGAGCGGGGCCCGCAGCCGGCGATGCCGTGCTCCGTCCGCGAAGTAGGCGTTGTCCCGCGGGAACATCATCGGTCCCAGTCCGGAGTCCTGGCGCACGACACCGTCGGACAGCAGCCGCCAGTGCGAGGGATTGCGGGCGAACAGGCGCTCGTTGCGCACCACGTGAAGAATCTCGGAATAGCCCATGACCAGCCAGGCCGGTACACCGGGTTCGAGCTCCACCGGTGCGACCTGCCCCCACCGCTCCCGCAGCACCCGGTAGGCGGCCTGGGGGTCGGCGCACGTGGTGGTCTCCGACAGCGGAGTCAGACCCGTGAAGTCCGACAGGGAATCGCGGGTGGAAATCATCGATGCGCCCCTGTCAGCCGGGAGGATACCGTCGCGTGCTCGACCAGAGCGATCAGCGCTTGGATCGAGGACTGCCTGTCCAGAGCCCGGCAGGACGTCATCGGCGTATCGGTGGGCAGGTCCAGCGCGGCGACGACCTCGTCCAGCGGGATATCCGGCGTATCGGGGAACACGTTCACGGCCACGGCGAAGGGCGTGTCACTCAGTTCCATCTGGTCGAAAACCTCGAAGCTCTCCTCCAGCCTGCGCGTGTCGACCAGGACCAGGGCACCGATCGCGCCCTCGGCCAGCCCTGCCCAGTGGTCCCAGAATCGTCGTTGCCCGGGAGTGCCATAGAGATACAGCACGATGTCGTCCCCGAGGGTGATCCGACCGAAATCCAGGGCGACCGTCGTCGACGTCTTACGCTCGACACCCGTCAGCGAGTCGACCCCCAAGCTTTGCCGGGTCATCTGTTCTTCGGTATGCAGCGGTACGATCTCGCTCACCGAGTCGATCAACGAGGTCTTGCCGACGCCGAACGGGCCCGAGACCAGAATCTTGACCGACTGGCGCACCGTCGGCGAGACATACCGGTCCGCCTCGTCACGATCAGCCCCGCGGTGATCAGAGGCTACGGAGACCATGCAGGACCCTTTCGAGAAGCTCTTGGTTCAGGGTGTCTGGATCGGCTCCCACCGTGCGCACGGCGAGATGGCCGCTGTCGACCAGGTCCGAGACCATGACCGCCGCGACGCTCACCGGGATTTTCAGGTGGGCGGCGGCCTCGGCCAGCGACAGCATTCCCCGGAACAGCTGCACCAGGGACCGGTGCTGACGCGTGGCCGAGGGCGGCAGGCTGGCGTCCGTGTTCGCCACCAGCAGGGTCTCCGGCCGGACCGTGTTGCGGCTGGGGCGCGCCTGGCCACCGGTCAGCACATACGGTCGAACCGGGCCGAGGTAGTCTGCGGGGTCGACCACGGCTCAGTGCGGGCGCTCGGCGGAGCTCAACGACTTCTCGCCGATCTTGCGTACCGTCGTGGTCATCTGGTGGGCCACGAGCGCCGGGTCAATCACGGCCTCGGTAATCACACCCAGGTAGGTGCGTTCGCCGGCCCCGCGGAACATCAGCTTGGCGCCGTTGAGTTCGTACACCACGTGGCTGGGAATGCCGCCCTCGCCGTGGTCTCCGGCAACCGCCCTGCCCAGGGACGCCATGGCCGAGCACGCGGCGGCGAGCTTCTCGGCGCCGTCGCGGTCCAGGGCGCTGGAGACGGCGGTCACAAAGCCATCGGCGGTGAAAACGAACGCGTGCCGTACACCCTGCGTCGTCTCGATTTCCTCCACCATCCAGCGGTTGGCGTCGATCCCACGCCAGTGGTCGGTGTGGAGAGTGCCGGTGGCATCGGGGGTCATTCCGTCTCCTCTGCGGGAGCGAGCGGGGTCGAGGGCGGGGCGGAGTCGCCCGGGTCAGTGACTTCGCCACCGGAAGCGGCGTCCGGCGCGACGCTCAGAATCGCCGCGAGGAACGATCCGGCTTCGTCGGCTGACGGCGGCGGTGCGGGTGGGCTCGCGGATGGCGTGGCGGGCGGCGGGGCCTTCTCGGCGAGCGCGGCATGGCGGGGCGATCGGCGTCGCGGGAGCACCGGTTTCGACGGGCGATCTTCCCCCGCGGCCGAGGCCGGGTCGCCAGGGGGGACCGAGGCCGGATCCGGAGGGGAGACGGCGCCGGGTGCCGGGGGCGTGCCAACGGCCGCGGACCCGGTCCGGTGGTGGCCGCGCGTAAGGCGTGTGGCGGGGTTCAACAGCTCGGTCAGCTCGTCGGGCACGAAGACCACCGCCCGGACGCCGCCGTAGACCGACTCGCTGAGATCGACCCGCAGCCCGTGGCGGCGCACGTACTCGCCGACCACCGCCAGGCCGGTCTGCGGCGTCTGGCCGAGATCCGCCACCCGCACGGGCCGGCGTCCCGAGGCGATCTCCCGCGCCCGGTTCAGGCGGAACTCCTCCATGCCCACGCCACAGTCATCGATCTCGTAGACCACTCCGCGCTGCACCGACCGGATTCCGACCAGCACCTCGGTCGTCGACGGCGAGGACTGCGCCGCGTTGGCCAACAGCTCGGCGATGACGCTGATGAGCGGTTCGGCGACGTGAGCGACAACCGCGGTGTCCGGGCTGCCGGACGCGTGCACCCGCTGATAGGCGATGATCCGTGAGGCAGCCGCGGTCACGATGTCGGCTACGGCCACCGGCTCCTGCCACTGCTGGCCCGGCGATTCGCCGCACAGCACCGCGAGGTTCTGCGCGTAACGGGCCTGCTGCGCGGCCGCATGGTCCACGCGGTAGCCGCTCTCGAGCACATCCGGTGTCGTCGGATGCGCCAGCACCATGGCCGTGGCTTCTTCCTGCACCCGGTGGGACACGGCCTGCACGTTGCGCGCGAGCCCGACCGTCGCGGTCCGCAGGGCCTCCTCGCGGTCCCGGAAACGATCGTGGGCCTGCTCCACCAGCTTCGCGACGGCCGCGCCGATCCCGTCCAGCACCCCGACGATCGCCTCGTCACCGGCGGCGTCCGGCAGTGCGGGGACCAGATCACCGGTGGCCAGGGCGGGAAGCTGGTGGTCTATGACGAATCGCACGCCCTCCTCCCAGGCGGCGATCCGTCGTTCACCGATCCGCAGCGCCTCCTGTGCCTGTCGCAGCGCGTCGCGCAGCTCGACGATATGGCCGGCGATGCCGTCGTAGCGGGCCACGATGTCGGCATCGCCGTCGAGGGCCGCCGGCAACGCGGGCGCATGCGTGCCCTCGATCAACGCGGGTAGCGCCTCGTGGGAGATGAACCCCAACGCCTGCTCGGCGACCTCCAGCCGCTTCTCCAGCTGACCGATGGTCTCGGCCTGCTCGGCGACTCGCTGATCCCGTTGCGCGAGGTCTGCGGTCAGTCCCCCGAGCCGCTCCTGGAGGCGCCCAAGCTGCAGCTGGCACTCCGCTAACTGGGTGTCCCGCTGTGCCAGCTGCGCACGAAGCTGATCGGCGTGGCCGCGGGCGACGGCTACGACCGCCGTCTCCTTCCGGCGACTGTCGGCGAGACGGGCCGCCAGCCCGGCGAGGTACCGCCCGGACATCGTCGCATGACGCGAAGGTGGCGATGAGGGGTCAGTCATGATCACCTGTTGTCAGTCGAGTACGGGACAGCGACCGGCGGCGGGGCCCGTCGGAACAGCTGGGCCCGCCACGGGCTGGCCCACGAACCATCGGCCGAGTTTTCACTCTTTGTAGCCCGTCAGGGCTGTATGTCGCAGAAGGCTGCGCCGAATCGTAGCCGAGAGGCTGACAACAGAGGAGACCGGGACCAACCGGCTCGCGTCCAGAAGTACCCATGCCAGCGTGTGTGCCCGTGGGCTGTGGCGCAGTTCCTCGGGCGCTGTCTGCTCGGCGCTCAGCGGCGTCGTCACCGCACCGTCGAGATCACGCTGGGGGCGTAGCCGTGGGCCGACGCAGAGGCGGTCCGCCATGACGGTGATCTCGTTGGCGTGCGGCGGCTCGGTGACGAGCCACTCGTGCGCGCACCGCAATGCCGACGCCGCGTCCACCAGCGGCCCCTTCGCCGCAGCCTGCCCCGGCCGCGGCGCGCCGACATCGAGAGCCTTGGCGCCCGGGTCCGATGCCCGCTCGGCCACGAGGACCAGCTCGCCGCGGACCGGATCCCTGACCCGGTTGAGTCGGCCTGGAGCGCGGTGCCGGTATTGCCACCGGTTCGTTTCTCCTGGCCGGTCGACGGATGTCCTTCCACGACCAGCGGTGCAGCGTCCTGCACCACATGATCACCCGGCGCCAGAGGAAGACCCCCAGCATCCTGAACGTGCGCTTCGCGACGGCACGCCGGAAGTAGTTGGTCCAGCCGTGCTCAATCTGGTTGAGCCGGATCAGCACGTCTGCGGGGTTGGCCTGCGACGTCCTGCGGGTCAAGGCGCGGATCTTATTCCTTTACCGAGCGAACAGGCACTGCGGCGATGTAGGAGTAGACGTACCATTTCCCGCTTCCTCGTTTGCGTTCCCACTGGATACGGAAACCGAGGAAGTCGTACCCGTCCTCCATGTGCACGATCCTGGTCTTGGCACCTCACCTGGAACCGCTCACCGCCCACGCCGACGTACGGATCATCCGCGCCACCGTGGACACCGCCACCGCGCGCCAGCGGATCGCCGCCCGTGCTGGGACTGACCCCCATCGCGCGGCGCCGGCGACCGCGATCTTCTCGACGCCCTCGCCGCGGGCCGTCACTCCCTCGACACGTTTGTCGATATCCGTCTGAACCTTCCACGGCTCACCGTCGACACGCGTGACAGCTACCGCCCCGGCCTTGAGGCCATCGTCAGCCGGCCCGCGGACTCTGTCCACCAAGATCCGTAGCGTCGATCATGGTGCCAGTGCCGCCGGTGCGGGTGAGCGGCCTTGCCCGGGTGACGGACTGGGGGGCACGGCGGACCCGTGTTCCACGCCACGGCAGTCGCGGTGGTGACGCCGGGTTGCCGGCTCCGTCATCATATTCACGGCGCCGCCATCGGTCCTGGCGGCGCCGTGGACGTCCGGCCCGCATACCGCGGAAGCGGTGGGGCGGGATGGCGGACCGGCCGCCGCCAGCCGGCGCGCGTCGTTCTCGCCGATCCCACCCGCCTCCAGAACGGCAGGTGATAACAGAACGTAACCGTCGCCGGGATGGTGTCGCGACCGCAGGTCCCGGCCTCAGACATCCGGAGATGACATCCGTTCAAGATCGACCCCAGCACGCCATCGCGAAATGCGCACACCATGCGCACACCAACCCATTTCGATCTTGCAAAAATGATCTTAGACTGCGTAAAACCGCAGGTCAGGGGCCATCTGTCTGGAGCCGGCGAGGGGACTCGAACCCTAACCGCTCGATTACAAGGCCGCCACCCACACCGCCCCGCCGCGTCCCGAGATCCGGGAGAGGTACCGCGCGGCCGCCGCCAGCGCGAAGGCCAACGCCGTCGAAAGGTACTGCGTCTGCAGTAATCAGAATGCTGCGTACGGACGACGACAGAAAAAGAGCCTGGCTAGTAGCTTGTAGTTGGGCCATCGGCTGCGGCGGGAACGGGATTTCAGGCGGCTGGTGCCCGAGAGTGCTATCAGTGACGGGAGATCCGTGTTCGAATTCGGGACAGTTAAGCTGATTTTACATTCCTCGGGGATACTCAAAGCTTGTCGCGGAGAATCCTGATAAATCTATTCGAGGGGCGAACCTGTCATTCGTACCCAATCGGACGACCGGCGTTTCCACAGGTCGAGGCACGTCGGGCCGGCGAGCCGCGGATGCCACGAGGTGACGTGCGATGCGTGACGGCGGGTGGCGGTCCGGGACACAGGGTGCAGGGTCCGAGACGGACTTGAGCCACTCACGGTTTCCGTCCCGCGGTGCCGCCGGTTCCGAGGCGGCCGTCATGCCGCGCTCAGCCAGATCCGAGGTGGGCGCCGCGGTAGAGCAGCCGGAATTAGGTTCGGCGGGGCCGGACGTCCTCGCGCTGCATTCGCTGCGCCCTGGGAAGGTGCGTATCGGCCGTTCGCTTTCCAGTGATATTCCTGTGTCGGATCTGCTTGCGTCGAGAGAGCACGCCGAGCTCCAGGTGGGGGCCGGCGGTGTGGACATCGTGGATCTGAACTCGGCGAACGGAACCTTCGTTAACGGCCAGCGGGTACGCCGCTCCCGGGTTGATCAGCGCGACGTCATAGCAATCGGCCACCATCTTTTCCAGCTCGACGGGAGAACGCTCGTCGAGTATATCGATTCCGGTGACGTCACCTTCGAAGTCCAGTCACTGTCTGTATCCGTCGGAGCGAAAGAACTGCTGCGCGATCTGACGTTTCGCCTGCCAGGTCGCACCGTGCTTGGAGTGGTCGGCCCCAGCGGCGCGGGAAAGTCGACTCTGCTCAATGCGTTGACCGGCTTCCGGCCGGCGGACGTCGGCCGTGTCCGCTATGCTGGGCGCGACCTCTATGCCGAATACGATGAACTGCGTCGGCGCATCGGGTACGTGCCGCAAGCCGACTTGTTGCACGTCGAACTGACGGTGCGTGAGGTGCTCACGTACGGAGCGGCCCTGCGGTTTCCAGCGGACACGACGGTAGGCGAGCGCAATGCGCGGGTCGAGGAACTCATCGACGAGCTGGGCCTGACCGATCAGGCAGACCTCATGGTGAGCCGGCTCTCCGGAGGCCAGCGGAAGAGGACCTCGGTGGCGTTGGAACTCCTGACCCGGCCATCCCTGCTGTTTCTCGACGAACCCACCTCCGGTCTGGACCCCGCGAACGAGCAGTCGGTGATGGAAACACTGAGCATCTTGCCAGGCGGGGAAGAGGCAGTGCGCCAGACGAGGGCACCTGCATGGTCATCGTCGTCACGCACAGCCTGCTCTCCCTTGACTACTGCGACTACCTCTTGGTCCTCGCACCTGGCGGCCATGTGGCCTACTTCGGGCCGTCCAGCGGAGCGCTGCGCTATTTCGGCACCGAGGACTTCCTGTCGTTCGCATCGGTGTTCCGAACGCTGGCGCGGATCCCGGGCGCCGAGCTGGCGGCTCGCTTCCGCTCGTCCGACTACTTCGTGCCCTCTGCGGTCGTGGCGCCCATGGCACGAGGGGCACCGGCAGAGCTGCTCGGCATCCGACGTCAACCGATGCTGACTCAGCTCGCCACCCTCACCCGGCGGTATCTGCGAGTGGTGTGCGCGGACCGCTCCTATCTGAGGCTCCTCGTCGTGTTTCCGATTCTTCTCGGGATCGTCCCGCGATCGATCCCGGCACCTGACGGTCTGGGCGCCCTGCCGGTCGCTCCCAACCTCAACGCGACGAAGGTCCTGGTGGTCCTTGTGCTGTGCGCGTGTTTCATGGGCATGGCCAACTCGGTGCGCGAGATCGTCAAGGAGCGTCACATCTATCGCCGCGAGCGCACGATCGGGCTATCTCCCGCGGCGTACCTCGGGTCAAAAGTGATCGTG